>PTLG01000006.1 GCA_002937995.1 Alphaproteobacteria bacterium MarineAlpha3_Bin7
ATTTTTTCGACTTCTTCAATGGGCCGGTAAGCCATCAATACCCTGCCAGAGGCGCCTTTATAAATAGGTGCCCTATAGCCGATGGTTTGACTGGTTTTGCTTGTTTTATTCTTCTGTAAGACCTCGATACACAGCCTTTCAAGACCTTTTGCTACTATTAGACAAACAGTCTCCCCCGTTTCGTGGACTAATTCCTCCAGGTATGGGCGTGCAACCTTCCTGACATCACTTCTCCACGTATTAGAAAGGTTTGATATATTAGCACCGGGAATATACTTCTTTGATACTGAGTCCTGCTGTACCAAATTTTCTTTTTCTAAAGTCGCAAGCAATCGCCAAGTTGTGGTTTTGTCTAAATCCACGCCCCGGCTTATTTGTGATAGACCTGATGGTGTGCTACTCTCACATATATATCTGAGTACTTTAAATGCTCGTTCAACGGAGCGAATCGTATTCAACTTAATTTCCTTTTTATCATCAAAAAGCTGACTTTCCTTAATTATCAAAGACACTAAAGAGGCTATGTATTAGTATAAAGGAATAAATAACTAGATTCGGTAATAATTCTTCTTAATTTTGATTCAAAAGAAAATATTTAGTTTTTATTGACTTTTTATAGGAAAACTTTCTATCTGCTGTTATTCAAAAACTTGAAACGATCGATGAACACTCGCTAAAAGTCACCAAGCACCTGCAGGACATGACGCCTAAAGCTATCAATTAAGCTATCCTTGTGTAGACCCTGATAAATAATAACTAGACGCGTTCTGATAAAGGGTTCGGTCCAGTTAGGAAGATTTTTTAATGGACTTATAGAGTTGCCCACAGCTTGCAAAAGTAAGGGTTCCTGTTTGCCCTCCAACCATATTATTCCCTTCATCCTTACTAAATTCTGTGGTCGAAGAGAATATAACATCGACAACCAATAATTTAACTTTTCCTCAGGTATAGTGCCGTCGTGAGTAATTGAAACAGAGTCAATGTGATTATGAGCAGAACCTACCTTTTCTCCGTTTCTAGCAATATTAGCTTGGGCTTCTCTATTTGGGTTAATATCAATATTAAATAATTCATCGGGATCTATACATCCGTTAACTATTTCTCTTATCGGCGCTGTTGGATTAATACCGTTGACAGCCCCCATAAGGTTCTCAAGAGTCGTATTGTCCGAAATATCTCCCTTTGTAAGAAGCAAAACATCAGATGACGCTATTTGGATTGATGCTTCCTGATATTTCTCCATTTGATTTTTCCCCAAAACACCATCAACTGTTGATATTACAGAGTCTAACCTAACGCGGTCCCTTAGAGCGAGGTTTTCATCAATACTGATTACGATTGGGCGAGGGTCCGCTAATCCAGTCGTTTCTATTATTATCCTGGAAAAAGCTGGTATCTTTCCATTAGTAACATTGGTAAAAAGGTCAGATATTGTATCTACTAGATCACCTCTTATAGAACAACAAATGCACCCATTTTCCAACAGAAGAGTATTCTCAAACGAAGACTCCACTAATATATGGTCTAAACCTATTTCACCAAATTCATTAATTATAAGAGCCGTATCACGCAAATTATCGAGGCTTACAAGGTAATTAATCAATGTAGTTTTACCGCTACCCAAAAATCCAGTTATAACTGAAACTGGGGTTCTATTTAAAGCTACCTCTGCCATTTAACCCAACTCACCAATCACTATTAAACCCAAACTAATATTTTGGATTTACAAATCACAACTATCATAGTTATGTAGACTCAAATAATACAGTCAAAATATCAGTTTATATGGGGTATCAAATGTCTGAAACACTCTCAAAGAATATGAAATTAATCGCACACCATGATTTAAATGGTTTTGGGGGTGTTGGTGAAGGAATGGCACTGCAAGTCACTAAAAATGGAAAAAGGGTATTATGGATTGCTCACGAGGGGCCACCAAAGAACTTTACTGGAGTAGATGTCACCGACCCCAGAAAACCAAAGATAATTTGCCAGACAGAACTACCCCATGAAAAAATGCGCTCTAACTCGTTGGAGTTAAGTGGTGATATTTTGGCCGTAGCTTATCAAGTTTATGAACTTGGAATTGAACCAGCAGGTGTTGAATTGTTTGATGTAAGTGACCCCAGTTCGCCTGTATCCATTGGATTTCATTCAACCTCAGGGCCTCATTCACGAGGAGTGCACTGCCTTTGGTTTGTAGATGGAGAATATATCCATATGGCGAGCGGTGCTCCGGATTTTACTCCTAGGCACCCGAGAGATGATCAATTTTACCAGATAATAGATGCTCGAAAACCCTCAAAAATGGAAGAGGTAGGAAGGTGGTGGTATCCGGGTACGAGAGAGGGTGATGAGGCTGAATCACCAGAGAGAATTAATCCAGACCCATCAACTGACCTTCGAGGCGGTGATGCGTTCCGTTTACATAATGCTAATATTTATCCAAGTAACCCTGATAGGGCCTACCTAGGTTACATTGATGGTGGAGCCTTCATTTTGGATATATCAAATAAATCAAACCCCACCGTGATATCTAGTTGGAGCCCCCACAACCCTTATCCAGGTTTTACTCATACTGTAATGCCCTTATTTGATCGTGGATTACTGGTTGTAACTGACGAGTGTATAAAAGATGATGGAGAAGATTGGCCAAAATTGACTTGGATAGTTGATGCTAGAAACGAAGAAAAGTTGGTGCCAATAAGCACATTACCAATGCCACCACTGGAAGAATTTGGCAGTAAAGGTGGTAGATTTGGCTCACACAACCTCCATGAAAATCGTCCGGGGCCGTCATTTTTTAGCGAGGAAATTATAATAGGGGCTTTTTTCAATGCTGGTATTAGGGTTTATGATATTAAAAACCCTTACCAACCGGAATTACTTGCCTTTTTTATCCCACCAGGACCAAAAAATTCTCGTGTCAGCACCATCCAAATGAATGAAATTTACGTTGATGAAAATGGTATCGTCTATGCTGGAGACCGCTGGGCTGGAGGATTATACATCATGGAAATGGATATTTAGTGCACCCTGATTTTTTATCCCCCAAGAATCCTAAAACCTTAATTATCTATGGTGTTTCCAAGTCACCATCAACTTTTGAAAAAGAGTGGATGAGTGAAGAAAATCATACTCAAGAAAGATTAGGGACTAACAGTGTGAGCTTGTCACCTAGCTCTCCGTCTCTTCGGTTAAATAGTAAGGGATGGATAAATATTAGCACTCAAACGCTCTCTGAACTAAAATCAACTGATGATTTATTTGAAAATTGTAAGTCGCGACTTCTACAAAACATAGATAAGTTTTCTATATCTCTAAATAAGTTTGTATCAGTTTACATGAATTTAATACTTAAACTTATTGAAAAAAACAAACTAGAGATTAAAAAGTGGATTCCCGAGAAAGAGGTGTATACATATAAAGACTTTATTTTTTCGGCCTATCTTCCACTACTTAATCCAAGAATATTGTTACCACCCAGCTACGACAGACGAAATGCTGAAACTCCCTATTTTGCTCACTTAGACATTGTTTTCTGGATTGATGAAGAACTGGTTTGTGTAAACATCGGTAGCAAAACTAGTGGTATAAAATCTAGACGCAAAGCAATAGAATTTTTAACCACAAACTACCCAAAAATAAGGATGATCAATATTGAGGCCCAAGAACTTACATTAGACAAATTTCCAATTACCAAATTTCCAACAAGTTTTGGTAAATTCTGGGAAACCATCAGTACCCCGATGGGTCCTGACGCGAGAGATTTTATTATACTTTAGAATAGGGCCTCTTGAATGAAATTTGACAGTTATTTTAAAAGAGTATTTGTTAGGCTTTATAGGTTTAGATAAACACGTTTTTAGGAAAAAATGCCGAAAAAACTACTTACAATTGAAGACTTACGTTTCGCCGCTAAGAAAAGAATCCCGAAACTTGCATTTGACTACTTATCTGGAGGTGCAGGGGAGGAGAAAAATATTTACAGAAATCGAGCTAGTTTTGATAATATTTTGCTGTGCCCAGAATACATAATTAGCTTACCAGATAGGGAACAGAAGGTGAAAATATTTGACCATATTTATAATGGTCCAATCGGTATATCTCCTATGGGCCTAGCAAATCTTATATGGCCTAAAGCTGACACAATCCTTGCTAAAGCTGCAAAAAAAAGAAATATACCATACATTTTAAGTGCGGTTGGAACTAGTTCGATTGAAGAAATAGCAGATATTGCTCCTAACAATACCTGGTTTCAGCTTTACGTTCCCCAAGAAGAACACATATGTTTTGAACTCATCCTAAGAGCAAAACAATCTGGTATCAAAGTTTTGGTAGTTACTGTTGACGTCCCCTACCCTTCAAAAAGATTAAGAGACTGGAGAAATGATTTTAGCCTTCCATTCAAGATAAAGCCCAGTCTAATTTTTGATGTTTTGAGCAAACCTCAATGGCTCACGGGAACCCTAAAAAATGGAACACCGAGGTTTAAAAATCTAATTCCATACATGAAGGATGCATTCAAAGGTAAGTCTCTGTCAGCAGCTCAAATTCTGCAAGCCTCCCCTAACCTTGACAAAGCTCTCTTAAAACGAATACGAGACGAGTGGGATGGCCCTCTTGTTGTTAAAGGCATTTTATCGCCGAAAACAGCTTTAGTGGCTGAAAGTTGTGGCGTTGATGGCATAATTATATCTAATCATGGCGGTAGACAATTAAATAGCGCACCCTCTTCAATAGAAGCTTTACCTTACATTCTTGAAGTTCTTCAGCCAAAAACCAAAACTTTTATCGATAGCGGCATAAGGGGGGGTGAAGATGTTATAAAAGCATTTGCAATGGGAGCACATTATACTTTTTCTGGTCGCTCATTCATGTTTGGTGTGGGCGCTTTAGGGCCTTTAGGAGGCGAACATGTTTTGGATATATTTGCAGATGAAATAGACAGAATTTTAGCTCAAATTGGCTGCCCAGATATAAATGTTTTAGATCAAAAATTTATCTGGCCACCAATAAAATAGTAAAACTTAATATCTACTACAAAACCTCATCTAAGCGCTGTAATATCTCGTCCTTGTTAGGAATATCTGTATAATCTTCACTTAATTGTCCCGAACCGGCAGGACTCTTACAAGTAAAAAAGCGGCAGGGACTCTCTAGTATTCGTATGCCGTGCACCATATTTCTTGGAATGTGAACCAGGTCTCCAGGACCTATGGTAATGATTTCATCCCCCAGAAGATGCGCCACGCGCCCCTCAAGCATATACACCCATTGCTCGTCATTGGGATGATAGTGAGGGGGTGGTGTTTCACCTGTTTTATAGGTTACAATTCCGACTTTTATCAAATCTCCTCCAAATTGCTTCATTAAAACATTTGGATTCTTTACGTCAGGCGTCGCCTGCATTTCATCTGCCTTATAAACTGGCATAAGTAACCCTCCTATACTTTTGTTGTGATAATCTCCATGCAAAGAACATTCAAAGCAGATATAGCCATCAAAGTGTGATCACCACAAAGACTAACATCTGGGGCGCCCAATTATCAAGTTACAGATACAAAAAAACCCCTAAAAACTGAGGGTTACAAAAAAACAAGCTAAATTTTATCTCAAGATTATTGAGCCGCAGGGATTAATGACTATAATGCAACGTGTTTTAAATAAGCTAAAAGGTACTAGTTGCTTTTTAGAAATACTACAGAGAGGGATAAAATGCTTAACAAATCTTCTAACTTGCGAAAAGTAATTCTTGGCGCTGTCGCGGGCGCATTTGTTGCAATCGGAACCACAGGTGCCGTTGCTTACCCAACCAAACCAGTTACGTTTATCGTACCTTATTCTCCTGGCGGAGGATCGGATCAACAGGCACGTAGACTGCAACCTGGTCTGGAAAAAGCACTTGGCGTAAAAGTGCGTATCGTCTACAAGACTGGCGGTGGTGGAGCCGTTGGTTTTAGTGAACTATGGCGATCAAAGAACGACGGATATACTATTAGTAATGTCGTTGTTCCAAACATTGTCATTACAGCTAAAGGTAAAGACGTTGGATTTGATCCTAGTAAATTTTCTTATATTGGAATGACTGCTAGAGCTGTTGGTGCTCTGATGGTTCCAAAAAACAGTAGGTTCAAATCTTTAGACCAATTCGTAAAAGAAGCGAAAGCAAACCCTGGCAAGATCACAGTAGCTGGTGTAGGAAGTACTGGAAAAATGAATATGGCTGACTTAGCTGGTATTCTAGGAATTAAACATGCTTATGTTCCTGTTTCCGGAGGTGTTGGAAAGATGATCCCAATGATATTGGGAAATCACGTTGATGCCGCTATGACAGCATCTTCTCATGCTACAAAACATAAAGCAAAATTAGACACCTTAGCTGTAGCGGGCCCAACTCCTGTAGCTACTCTTCCAGGTATACCCAACGTTAAAAAGTGGGGTTACATGACTACATGGGGTGTTATGGCACCTCCAGGTACTCCTGCGGATCGAATAAAAGTATTGAATGCAGCCCTCTTAAAGGCGACTGCTGATCCAAAGGTTAGGTCAATGGTGGAAAAAAATGGTTTATCTCCCATGCGCCAAACGCCAGCTGAAGCGGCAGCTTACGTAGCAGCTGCGGTTAAAAAACACTCTAACTAGTGATTTTTTGGTTTAGACTGTCCTAGCAACAAGTTAATGCTGGGACAGTTTTTTCTTCGCTTTTGAAGTAAATTATAAGACGACCTTTCAATAGTCAGTTTTGAGTTAAATTCCAGATAAGGCGGGTTGTGATAGGGGTTGTAAATGATTGAAGGTCTAATGCAGGCGTTAAGCCCTGGCTATTTCTTTTACCTAACTCTTGGGGTTTTAATAGGCATGTTCGTGGGCACCCTTCCGGGTCTTACGGCTACTATGGGTACAGCTTTACTCGTCCCTTTCACTTTCGCATTGCCTACTGGAGAGGGTATTGCAATGTTGGGCGGGCTCTATGTTTGCGCCATGTTTTCCGACTCTATTCCAGCTTGCCTGGTAAATACGCCTGGAACGCCCGCGGCTATGGCGACAGCATTTGATGGCCATCCCATGGTACAGCAAGGACGAGGACAAGAGGCAATAGTTGCCTCGTGTTTTAGTTCAACAATTGGAACAGTATTTGGAGCAGGCTGTTATTTAGTATTAGCTTGGCCCTTAATCGAGATAGCACTTAAGTTTGGTCCTCCAGAATTTTTTTGGCTTGGTATTTTTGCATTAACAATCATTGGCAGTTTAGCTGGTGACTCAATTCTAAAAGGACTAGCTGGCGGAGCAATTGGACTTTTAATCAGTTGCGTCGGCATAAGTCATGGAAATGAACTTGCTCGATTTACTTTTGGCGTACCTGAACTTCGAGGAGGTGTATCTCTTGTGGCAGGCCTAATTGGTATTTTTGCTATCCCGCAAGTGCTATCGATGGTAACGGAACTAAGAAAAAAAGAATTTATAGCAGAATATAAGCCCAAAGGAGGTGAAACTTTTAAGACCATTAGAAAAGTAGTTGCACATCCTTTGCACTTATTGCGCTCTTCGGCAATTGGGAGCTTTATAGGAATTTTACCTGGAGCAGGAAGTCCCATTGCTGCCATAGTATCCTACAACGAAGCGGTCAGATGGAGTAAGGATAAAAGTCAATACGGAAAGGGTGACTTGCGCGGTGTAACAGCATCCGAAATAGCTAACAATGCAGCAGCTCCAGCAGCTATGATCCCTCTAGTTACTCTTGGAGTTCCAGGATCTTCTCCTGCTGCGGTCATAGCTGGTGCTTTGATGCTGAGAGGCCTTAACCCTGGGCCTGAGCTCTTTCAGAGTGACGGCGCATTAGTTTATTCTTTCGGATGGGCTTTGTTATTTGCTGGTATAGTCACTTTTATTCTCGGTAGTCTATTTGCACCATTGTTGGTCAAAATAATTCGTATTCCACTTCGCCTTCTGGCTCCGTTAATTATGTTGTTAGCAACAATCGGCGCTTATGCTATTCGGAATAATATATTTGATGTGTATATTATGCTTGGTTTAGGAGTTTTTGTTTTCATAGTTCGCCGATTTGGGTTTCATCCTGGCCCAATTGGTCTGGGATTAATACTTGGACCTATTATCGAGCCCTCATTAATTCAGGCTTTGTACATATCCGATGCGGTTGGTGTTGGCAAAGTTTTCTTTACGGGTACAATTAATATAACACTAATTACTCTAAGCATATTATCCGTTCTTTTTGTGATATGGACGCGTCGCAGAGATAAAAAACTGCAAGCTGACGGTGGGGAAAGGAGTAATTGAGTTGCAAAGATTAGCCGATAGGGATTTTCTTACATCAGTTGTTCTTTTGGGCGTTTATGGGTTGTTTGCATATGCGATCTATACAGCTACCAGTACTGACGTAAAAGATTGGATATTTCCAAAACTTGCAACTTATGTGCTTCTAATTATAGCTTTTGCTTTCTTAGCCAAGGTCTTATTTGAAACTATTTTAAAACGCATACCTGATATTGTTGAATTTACCAAGGATGATCAGAGAGCCTACTTAGATGTCCTTGTCTTCTTCCTGATTGTACTGTGCTATCTATTCGTGATGTATGGTCTGGGATTTTGGCTCTCCAGTTTTCTGATGTTAATTCTTACTTCAACATACCTTACTATAGAAAAGACAACACGAAATATTAGGCTGGCTGTTATAGTGCCTTTTGCTAGCTGTATTGTGTTCTATTTTGTGTTCTTATATTTTTTCTATGTACCTTTTCCAAGAGCCACTTGGTGGATGGGGTTGATGCCCGATTAGTAAATAATAGTCAAACTATGTGCGAAATATAGTTTATTACTCCTTTACTTATTTTCCAGTGAATTTCGGTACTCGCTTCTCCAAAAAACTTTTTACACCCTCCTCATGATCATCTGATAATTTTAAGGTGCTTTGTCCCAACCTCTCCAGATTTCGACCTGTTTCCAAGTCGGTATTCAAACATTGGTTGATTACTAACTTAGCCGTTCCTAACGCCAGCGGTGCCCGTGCAGCTAAAGTCTGTGCAAATTCTCTGCAGTGATCAATTAATTTGTCTGGTGCTACAACTTCCTCTATTAAACCAACCTCCAGCGCTCTTGAAGCATCAATTATTTCCCCGGTCATCACCAATTTTTTTGAAATAGCCGGACCTACTAATTTAACTAACCTGGATATGCCACCGGATCCTGGTATAAGTCCTACATTTCCCTCAGGAAGCCCAAACTTAGCATTTTCACTAGCGATACGGAAATCACATGATAAGGCAAGCTCAAGCCCACCTCCTGCTGCAACGCCATTTATAGCCGCAATTACCGGTATCTCAATTTGTTCCAAATCATCAAAAACATTATGGATCATCCTAACTCGACGCCGGAACCCCTTTGGCCCAACATTTGACAGATCCCCCATTCCCTGCACGTCCTCTCCCGCAGAAAAGGCCCTCCCACTGCCAGTTATTATGAGAACCCTTACATCATCGTCGTCGACAATATTTGAGACAGCTTCCCTCAACTGTTCGCGCATTAGAGTGTTCCAGGCGTTTAGCTTATCTGGTCTATCTAAGATAATCGTGGCAACGCCTTCCCGACTATCCAACTCTATATATTTATCAGTCAATTTTTTTCCAGTTTTGGGTGCAATTCAACATCGACCCCAAGGTTCCACAAGATCCAGTGAAGATTCAAATCGGCTTCATCTAAAGCACCTTCTACCATTGGTACGTCACATTCAATTAAAACCTCCTTTATGAGAGACCTCGCTGCAATGATTTTTTCCGTAGCCAAATCTATATCCATTAGCTGCCTCCTTTTTTTATTAACGATCCATCGCCCTCTGAAACTCTTTTGGTCTATGGTCAAAAACCCGTTTTGTCTTTAAATCATAGCGGGGCAAACTATAGGGAGGACTTGGAGTTACTTTCATTCTAACTTTCAGCTTATCTCTTACAACTTGTTGTACCTGATTAGATAGTTCCGCCCATTTCGTTTCAGGAATAACTTTCTCAGGCTCAAACTTTATTTCCATTTCATCGTTTCCCTCATCCTGTGTCATGTGTAATTCGTAATTACTACTAACACCATCTATATCCCCTAAAATATTTTCGACAGCAGTAGGATAAACATTTGTCCCTCGCAATGTGATCATAAAATCTGTTCTACCCAAAACCGACCCTTCGAACTTTAACCAGGTCCGCCCCGAAGGACACGAGTACCTGGGCCTAACTAAATCATGGGTCCTATAGTTTAATAGGGGTTGTGTACCATTTGTATAGCTTGTTACAACATGTTCGCCGATCTCACCCTCGGAGACCTCCTTGCCAGTATCAGGATCAATAACCCAACTATAGACAGACATTTCATCAACATGCACCCCATCACCAATAGAATTACAGGGAGCAAATGCATCTATCTCAGCTATACCAAGTAATTCTCCAGCATTTTGTGCTCCCCAAGCCTTTAGTATTTCCTTTTTCATGGCTGGTAATGCTGTTGGACCTGGTTCCCCCGCGTGCATGGTATAGTTAACAGAACTATCTTCGAGATTTACCCCCATCTCCCTTGCTACTGTCGCCAACCTTAGAGCAAAGGTAGGTGTCGAAATAATAACCGTGGGTTTTAGTCTCTGGATTGCACTAATATGTCCTTCTGTATTCAAACCTCCGCCCGAAATTACTTTTCCACCAAATCTTCGGACACCCCAATAAGCACTCCAAAAACCAGCAAAGTTACCCCAGCCAAAGGCAAAATAAAAACTATCGGTGGGTCGAATACCAGTCGCCCAGAAGGCTGGACACCAGCTTTCTCCGTAACGCATAGTATCATATAGAGAATATGGTATTGCTAAAGGCGCTCCAGTTGTACCCGAAGTTTCCGCGTGATGAGCAATAAACTCCGCTGGCATGGCTTGTGTAGGACCATAGGGAGGAGATTTGGATTGTAGTTCTAGAAAGTCATCCTTATCTGTAAATGGAACTTTCTTTTGATAATCATCGAGAGTTTTAATATCTCCTGGCTCAAGACCTATTTCTTTAAAACGTGACCTATAAAATGCACTATTTTCAGAAACATAATGAACTAATTTTTGAAGCCGCTTTAAATGCAAATCATTTAGCTTCTCCCGCGGCATGGTCTCAGCTATTACGTTCCAAAAAGGGCTTTCTTTGGATCCTGCACTATACTTTTTTAATTCATCCGCTTTCAACTTTTTTCCCCACCAATGCTTCAAAAATAGAAAAAACCTATTCCTAGAGTAGCCGTACCCTTAACTACCCTTAAATTTAGGTTGCCTTTTGCTTAAAAAAGCATCCAGTCCCTCTCCAGCATCGTCAGTAGCCATGAGTATTTGTTGGTTTGATCTCTCGAGTGCCGTCCCTTCAGCTAAAGACATTTCCAAACCTTTAATTATAGATTGTTTAGCAAAACCTTGTGCTAATGTTGGCCCCTCAGCAAGCTTTTCCGCATATTGCATTACCTTTGAATCAAAGTCTTTCTTATCTTCTAACCAATCAAAAATACCCCAGGTAAATGCTAATTCCGGACTAATTGTCTCTCCAGTCGTAATCATTCTAATGGATTTTGACCTACCGATTAGACGGGGTAGCCGCTGTGTACCTCCCATAGCCGGATTTAAGCCCAAATTAATTTCAACCAACCCAAGTTTATAATCGCTATCCATTCCAAACCTGAGATCGCAGGCTAGAGCTAACTCCAGACCACCACCCATAGCATGACCAGCGATCGCCGCTATAATTACCTTGGGAGTTTCCTCAAGCATGGCCATAGTTTCACCTGCTACGGTAATGAAATTTCTAAATCCAGTTGAGTCTGTATCCTTAATCATTGAAATATCTGCCCCAGCACAAAAAAATTTTTCTATTGAGCTTTGTATCACAACAACTCTGATATCAGAATCTTGCCTTATATTTTGAATTATGGATTGAAACTCTTGCAACATTTCGAGGTTGTAAGCATTAGCAGGCGGAGCATTTAATGAGATTACACCAACACCACCAACCCTCTCTAGATCGACTGACATACTTACCTCCCTTTCCCTACGACTATAAATATTTACGATTTTCCATATGATCGGGCACTTCTAATCCAAGCTCCTTTATTAAAGGCACTGTATCAGCAATATATTGTTGTCTCAGTTCCTCATTAGTTTTTCCCTTAATACCCCACTGGACATATATTTTTGAGTTATCGGAATCAGATCTACCAAACATATCTAAAGCAGCGGGCCACCATTTAGCTAACAGTTTTTGAGCTTCCTTTTTCCCATTTTCACTTTTCACTATATCTCTTAAAAATCTAAAGCCCGAGTCAGCATGAAATTTCTCATCCTTTTCCAACTGATCAGAAACTTTAGCTAAAGGCTCATAAGTGCTACCCATCCACTCGATACCCACATATAATCCAACCCTATCAATAAGCATATGAAACCAAGCAACATCACACCAACACTCTAGAGGCATTTTGAAAGCATACTGACCTACCCATTTATCATTAAATGGATCTTCCCCAAGTGACCTTATTATATCAGCCACAATCCTTCCATGAGTTACTTCTTGTTTCACGATTTCAGCCTCGATTACCATAGCCTTTTCATCTGGTGCATACCTGAGCCCGGCCTCAGCGATATTAGCTAGCACATCCCTATAATTGGGATTTGCACTATTTTCCACGTGACCATATTTTAGCAACTTCACCATAAACTCCTTGTACTCTTTAGGCATCTCAGGATCATCTTGCTTAAACATCTTTAATCCCTTTGCGCGAGATTCTTCTGTGAGTTGCATATTACTATCCATATTCCTTAACTCCTTAATTTAACGCTCTCAAACAGCATAATAAGCAAAGTCCATCTGATTTCAATCACAGAACACATACAAGCTAAATACAATACAACTCACTTGTCTAGCTCTGGGTAGTATCGAAAAACACCACTCTTATTGAATGGTATTCTCCGATCCGAACTCAAGTATTTGGAAACTTTATTATCTAGAAACACTTTATCATTAAGTGAAAGCACCGACAGACATCTTTTCTCATGCTTTTTAAAACCTTTTGGAAACGCATACCTAAGACCTTGAACTACTTGAAATAGCGAAAGATCCACATACGTCATTGTGTCGCCTATTAGCCAACCTGAATGCGATGGGTTGTTTTGAAGAACTTTCTCAAAATAATTCATATATTTGGGGATACGATTATCTATAAATCCAGAGGCACGTTGCACAGATTCTTCCTTCTGCTCTTCATAGTATAGAGCATTGGAAATAGGATGATGAGTATCATGCACTTCCATCAATAGATCTGTAACCGTTAACTGGAGTTGGTGAGCAAAATTCCTATCCGGCTCACTTGATGGCGCCAGACCAAGCTTGGGTCCCAAGTAGAATAATATATTTGCCGCCTGAGCAACCACTATATCGCCATCAATCAAGAAAGGCGGCGCAAAGGGCGGCCTTGCGGCGGATTCTTCATTGATTTTTTCCACAATTTTTTCTCTGCCAGCCTCGACACTGTCTGCATCCCGAGCCACGTCGATGTACTTTGCTCCACCCGCCTCAAGGGTCAGGCGAACAACCTCTCCCCTACCTTGTATATGTGGCCAGTAATAAAGTTGGTAAACCACTTATTACACTCTTAGAGATTATTCAAATCTCTAAGTACTTGATCAGGATGTTCAGCTGGCTTAACAGTATTATAGACTTTAATTACCTTGCCGTCTGGGCCAATAAGAACCGACATTCTACTAGCACTACCTGAATCACTTGGAGTCACACCAAAACTAATTGAAACTTGCTTGTCCAAATCACTTAAGAGGTCAAAAGGAAAACCATTTTTTTCCTTGAAGTTCTTATTAGACCCAGGTTTATCAAAGCTAACACCTAAAATTTGACAATTTTTCTCATTAAATTCTTGGATTCTATCACGGAACCCTAAACCTTCTTTAGTTCAGCCAGGTGTACTAGCCTTGGGGTACCACCACATTATTACATATTTTCCAGAAAAATCGCCAAGCTCCACAGATTCTTCATCTTGGTTTATAAATTTGAAATCTGGAGCTTGGTCACCCGAACTTAAAACTGACATATTTATCCTCACAGTAAAATTTTTAACTCAACTAAATTACCCTCAAAAATAGGGGAGTCAAACAACTCTTATATCAAAAACTTGAGTAACATTCTTAAAACGTGAATAAGAGAAAAGGGAAACGCCAAAAAGCGCTTCCCTTACGTGACAAGGCAAATTACTGCCTTATTTAAAACTATCTATGCGCTAGGAGTTTGTTCCTCTGTCGCTCATAAATTTTCTGGCAATAAAATACCCTTAAATCACTAGACATTAGACCACCTCCTTTCCGTTGTTAGAGATACTTTCAACGTATGCATATATTTTTTGGAATTCAAGCAGTCTAAAGAACTTTTTTAAGAAATTAAGAACTTTATAGAAAAGTAAAATAACTTTTGTTTGCAAGACTATTAACTGGTTAAACTAATAAAATTATCTACTTATAGGATTGGTGATAATCATTATGAAACAATTAAATCTATTTTTCTTTATAGCTATTTTTGGTTTTATTTTTTTTAGCGATGTAACCTCGGCAAACGATAAGCAAGGGATGTTTGTAAGCTATGGTGTTAAAGAATGTGAGTCAGTAATTTCGCTGTCTAAAAAAGTGATAAAAGAAAGCGACCAAAGCTCTCTTGATATACAGGTGCACAAAATTAGTGGCCATCCTGAGTTACAGTATTTACATGGTTGGCTATTAGGTTTTGCAACAGCTATTAATAGCTCAATTCATGGCCCACCCAATTTTTTTAAGGGAATGAAAGAGTCCGAAATAATAAAATGGACCGTCAATTGGTGTAAAAAAAATCCTGGCGGAACCATTGATACGGCAATTCGCAAACTAGCAACACAACCAAAGCCTTAAATATTTAATAAAGTAACTTAATTTTGTGTAACCTAATCGATACCAATTATTTGGTCTAATAATTTTTGCGTATGAATTACATTCTGTTCTTGCCTGCAATAGCGATGGCCTGGAAAGGCTCGAGAGTGCATCCCCTGTTGAAATAGCGGCGTTGTCCGAAAATCCTGCATAAAAGATGGTGGCATACGATCTTTAGGATAATTTTGCCAATCCGGTATGAATTCATAATGAGTCTCTGGAGCCTCACCATCACCATAACGAAATAAAAAATATATATCCCAAATCATGGTATCGGGATCATCTCCATTGGGCCTAGACCTAAAAAGTCCAAAACTGTTGCCAGCTGCAGGGCCTAGCATGTTCGGGAATATGCGGTGCTCACATGGGAATCCAAACATTTGTTGGTTTTCCAAATGTGACAAATCAATACCATGTGCTGCACAAGCATCGCGTCGCAGTTTGACCATAAATTCGGGTCCAAGCATATCCAGAGGTAAATCTTTTAAATCATCAAAGTAATCTAGTTCATACTGTGCAGCTCTATTTTGAACAACCATGATTTCAATTGCTTTTCGTGCCCACTCACGGGGAGTTGGATAATCTTCATCAGTCAGATCACCAAGCTTTACTCCAGGGGGCAAGCCTGTAGTCAGTTGCCAATGAGGTTCCCAAAAGTTGGTGTGGAGATCAAATTGTTCGTACACTGTCATCGCTCCAACCTTGTCTGGTGGCGGATAACTATCGCCTTTCTTCTCGCCGACCCGGCGCCCTCCAGGCCCTGTTGAGACAGCCCCTACGTTATTTAGATCCATAACGTGGGTAGCCCAAACATGGTAGCCTTCTTGAAATTGATCTATAGCATATTTCCAATTACACGGCAGAACCATCGTGTAATGGCGGTGAATACGCATTTCTTTAATATTATAGGGCTTTAAATTATCAGGTGCGGGGTGAAGATAATCTAGCAAAGGTTCTGCATTCATATCCATATTAATAAAAACAAAACCCTCCCAGGTATCAATGAGAGCCCTCCGTAAACACACTTCTTCCCTCTTTACCATACCTTTTGCAAAATCCTTTGCTCCTGGTAAATGGCACAACTCACCGTCAAGGTCGTAAGCCCAACCATGAAATACACATGTTATTTTTCCATCAAATTGGGCTTTATTTCCATTAAATGTACCTGGACCACCGTACTCATGGTTTCCTTCTACTAACCTAGTTCCGCGGTGCATACAGGTATTGTAAAATGCATTTAACTTATCTTCCCCTTCCCGAACTATAAGAAATGACTGATCTCCAATACGATATTCATAGAAATCACCTACATTTGGTATTTCTTCTTCCCGGCAAACCCATTGCCAGACCCTAGGCCAGAGGAGTTCATATTCTTTTTGTAGCCAGTCCTTGCCGATATATCGTTCTTTAGGAAATATACGACTATAATCTTTCTCTTCGACTTTGGCTTTTAAACCTTTTAGAGAACCAGTCGTAAAATCTCTTGGCTTACCCTTCATAATACTCACCCCCCATGCATCCAACTGCAATTCATTATCATATCCGTTTTAAAACTATTGGCCAATTAATATTCCAGTGGGAAATGACATGCCACGAACTGTCCTTTTCTAATCTCCCTTAAATCTGGTTCATGATTTTCACATTTCTCTTCGGACCTTGAACAACGCGTTCTAAACCTGCAGCCCGACGGCGGATTCATTAGAGATGGTATTTCCCCAATTAATTCTGTTTCCCGGATCTTTTTGTTTTCATAAAGTATCGATGGCACAGACCCTATGAGACCGTGTGTATAGGGATGGAGGGGCTTCTCATATATTTCCATAGAGGCCCCTATTTCACACAACTTCCCTAGATACATAACGGCCACCCTGTCGCTAATATTTTTTACTACAGCTAGATCATGACTGATAAATAATAAGGTAAGATCATGTTTTCTTTTCAAATCCTCGAGCAAGTTCAATATTTGCGCTTGAATCGAAACATCTAGTGAAGAAACCGGTTCATCACAAACTATGAATTTAGGCTCAAGAATTAGGGCACGGGCAATACAAATTCTCTGACATTGTCCACCTGAAAATTCATGAGGCCTCTTATCCACAGTAGTATCAGGATTCATATTAACGGCATTTAAAACAAACCTAACTCTCTCTTCTATTTGTTTTTTTTCTTTGACACCGGATATAATCAATGGCTCCGATAATATATTCCTCACCTTTCTCCGTGGATTTAAAGAGGCAACTGGATCTTGAAAAATAATTTGCATGTTATGACGCATCCTTTGAAGGGCGCGATTTGATAAATTGCTTAGCTGCTTACCCTCAAATAATATTTTCCCCTTGGTAGGAGGAGGTAATTGGATAATTGATTTCCCTATAGATGATTTTCCACAACCGGATTCGCCAACAAGACCAAGTGTTTCTCCTTTTAATATACCAAAACTAACACCTTCTACTGCAGCAAAATGCTGACCCTGATAATCATATTCTACAGTCACATCCTGCAAATCTAATAGATACTGTTCCGTCATCGCATACACAAACCGCTAATTTTCTAATGGGTACCAACACCTGTAGCGGTGATCTCCCCCATTTAGTATTATTTCAGGCATCTCGGAAAAACACTTATCCCGAACACCTTGACATCTCTCTTGAAAACGGCACCCCTGAGGTGTTTCCAAAAGACTTGGCGGCATCCCGTCAATAGCCCTCAGTTTGGTATGGGGTGGTGAGGTTAAATCAGGAACAGACCTCATCAATGCACTCGTATATGGCATCATTGGGTTTTTCATAAGCTCGGCAGTCGCTGACTCCTCAACAAATTGACCCGAGTACATCACCGCAACCCGGTCGGTGTAGCGCGAAATTACACCTAAATTATGGGAAATTAGTATTATAGCTGTATTAAACTTATTAGTTTGTTCTTGTAATAGATTAAGAATCTGTCCCTGTATAGTAACATCCAGTGCAGTTGTCGGTTCATCAGCAATTAATAACTTTGGTTCAGGGGCCATTGCTATGGCTATTGCAATTCTTTGCCTCATGCCGCCAGACAAGTTCATAGGATAATTACTCAGCTGTTTTTCACTCTCAGCAATACCCATTGAATTCATTAGTTCTATAGCCCTATACCTGCTATCCGTTCTGCTTAGGCCTAACTTCTGTATTAAAACCTCTACTATTTGCTCACCTATTTTCTTAACAGGATTTAGAGAGGACATCGGATTCTGAAAGACCATAGCTATTTCTCTGCCTCTTATTTTCCTCATCTCTTTTTCTGGCAAAGATAATAAATTTCGGCCTTCAAATATTATTTCCCCCTTCGTACTAACGATCCTATTTTCAGCGTGTACTCTAATAATTGTTCTAGACAAAACACTTTTACCAGAACCCGACTCTCCAACTATCCCAAAAGATTGACCGCGATCAATTTTAAAGGAAACTTCATCTACCGCATTAAGCTTACCGCTTTTAGTCGCTAAACTCGTAACTAAACTCACTACTTCTAGAAGTAAACCTGCCAAATCTTACTCCTGACGCATCATCTCTTACTTTTGCTGCTAGCTGTCGGCGCTCTAAAGGTGGAATCTGCGTTAAAGGTCCATTCCGAAAAAATTTCTGGACCAACGTTAAAGCTTCTAGGCTTCCACTTTTCTGTCATTATGTCCTCGTCTGCGCAGTACTCTAGCGCTCCGCCTAATGGGCTAACAAAATACCAAAAACAAGCCGATGAGATATAATGCCTACCTGGACCCACTCGCGTTTTCCATCCTTTTTTTGTTAGGAACTGCCCCCCACCTATTACTTCGTGAATATCGTTTACTTTAAAGGCCAAATGATCAAACTTTGGCTTGCGGGAATCAATATTCAAAACAAATAAATTATGATGGTTTCCATTTGGTGCTGATCTCATAAAGACCCCTCTATTGGGATATCTATCAGTCACCCGAAAACCAAGCCTACCACAATAAAATTTCTCCACTATTTGTATGTCTGGCACACCAAAAACAATATGACTAATGCACTGAGGAATGGCTCTCTCATAGAAAGTGGCTGGGTTATCCTTTCTAACGGCATTACCTGGATAGTTAAATTCAGTTTCAGCAACTTTTATTTTTTTTCTGATACTCAACTTAAATCCGATTCCCAATCCCATATCATCTACTGTGCGTATCGAACCATCCTTGCAATACTCCACGGACCTATCCCTACTAAGCTCGTCAGCAATATTTTTAATATCACTCTTTCTTTCGACACCCCATATAACTTCTCGAATATTAGATTTTGGTCCTATAGCTTTGGGTAAACTGCTATTTCCATAATCCCTAATTTTTACTACGGTCCCATCCACACAATTATAGTTAGCACCAAATTTGCCAGACCTTGTTCTTTTAAGGCCAAAGTCATCTAAAAATCTCACAGCTTTTTGCCGGTCCGTTACCCCAAAAACTGCCTCCTCAATACCTAAGATACTCATATGATTATTCCTCGTTTTGTCGTTTGAATATTATTCTAGCTTCTCTATGTTTAATTCTCCAGCCATCTTCCTTTTTAGAAAATATTTCATGATACTCACCTACAACAAAAGGACCATTTAAAGGGTAGGGCGGATTTTCATCTCCTCCGTACAGATAGAGAGTATAATATGTAAGCCCATTCGCATTAAACTCGTCTATAATGTTGATTTCGGTAGACGTAACAAAATGACGTGTCTTATTCGGGGGCATAGTTCCTACCCATTCAATAAAATCAACTATAGTCAACTCCTCCCCTAGGCGTGAATAGGTGCCGTCTGGTGTCATAAGCTTTGGCAACTCTTCATAACGTCTCTCATCTTGCAACCTACCGAACCGAAGCGATAAAGCCTGACATTCATCCTTAATAATTAATTTTTCCACTGCGTCCATTATTTTTTCTCCTCTCCTTAAATCGCGCTCTCACGAACGGCAACCCTACTGCGTAGTTGATCCCCTATTAAGTTTAGCGAAAGTACTGTTAAAAACAAAAACAATGCTGGCAAAAAAGTAATATGGGGATCTGTATTAATATCTGGGAACCCCTGTGCAATCATTCCACCCAAGGTAGGTGTAGGCGGTGGAACCCCGACGCCCAAAAATGCCAAAGACCCCTCTATCATAATAATAATCGACATAAATGATAGAATATAGGCCATTTGTGGAAGTATTATATTTGGTAGAATTTCACGCCATAAAATCCTCAGATGGGAAGCTCCCTGAGCACGGGCGGCTAAGACAAAATCTCGTTTGGCGTATGTCAAAGTGGAAGCCCTAGCTATCCTTGTATTTGCTGGAATAGAAGTTATGGAAAGAACAATTATCAGATTAACAATACTTGCCCCTGCAAAGAATAAAATACACATGGCGAGAACAATATTTGGAAAAGCAAGAATAATGTCTATTAATCCAACAACTAAAGACTCAAGCCTACCCCGATAATAGCCTGATACTATACCCAGGAAGAGCCCTATAAGCATTCCACAGACTGGTGCAAAAAAACCAACCGTTAGTGATGTCCTGCTGCCGTAAATAATTCTCGAAAAAATATCGCGCCCCAAAACATCCGTACCCAACCAAAATTCTGGACTGCCGCGTACCTTAAGAGCGGTAAAATCGCTCTCAAATGGATCATAAAGGGGCAACAAATCAGCAAATATTACCATGGCAAGAAGGCAACTAATCCATACAGCTGGAATCCACAATGTAAAAATAGCATTTACCAGTGGAGGGATATTTCCAAGTCGCTGAGCAAATTTGGTAATGTTAGTCATTCTCTGACCCTTGGGTCGAGCACCCCATATAGAATATCAACGACAAGGTTAATGATAACGTAAGCAATAGCCATAATTACGATAATTCCCTGAACCATTAGTATTTCACGAGAGTGAATAGAGTTGACCAATAGCGTACCTACCCCAGGCAGCGCAAAAATACTCTCTACAATTACAGCACCACTGATTAGATTACCAAGTTGAATACCTATTACTGTAATCAGTGTAAATGACGAAGGTCTGAGCGCATGTCGCATTAGTATGTAGAAATTACTAAGTCCTTTCGCCTTAGCCATCAAAATATAATCCTGCTGCAATGTCTCTATTAGGTCGTTACGCAATACTCGACTAAGAATGGGCCATTCAATCAAAGCTAACGCCAGAGAGGGAAGTGTAAAGGAACGTAAATTACCAAGGGGATCTTCAGAAAAAGGAATATAACCTGTCGCCGGGAACCAATTGAGAGTTACTGCAAACAAAAATGCCAGTATAATAGCAATTATGAAACTTGGTGCCGCTAAAAAAGCAAATGTAATTGTTGTTATACATTTATCAGTAAATTTTCCAGCTTTATAAGCTGTAATGATACCTGCTGGAATAGCAAATAGCACAGCTAAAAACTGGGCCATGATTAATAACTGCAAGGTCACCGGCAATCTAATTGCTATAGCTTCAGAAACTAATTGCCCAGTCTGATAAGATTTTCCAAACTCCCCGGTGAATACACCCGCCAACCATGAAAAATATCTAACAATGACCGGGCGATTTAATCCCAAGTCTTTTCTAATTTCTTCAATTGCAGCCTCATCAATAACTGAGTTATCTGTCCCTACACCCGCGATAGCATCGGCAACATCGCCCGGCAACATATCCACAAAGAAGAAGCTCAAAGCTGTGACCGCAAATGTAATCGGTATCAAATGAATTAGTTTGCGACGTATATATTTTAGCATACTTTGATGCTTCTGATCTATTTCTTCAGCCAAACCTCATGGAGACGGGTAAGAGTTAGTTGTGATTTCTTGAGACCCCCCACTTTTTTTCCTGCTATAATAGCAAAGTTATTATGAGCACGAAAAAGTATAGGTTGGTGTTTAATAACAGCGCTAACATAGTCGCAATAGGCAGCTTTCCGTTTTATTTCATCCTTAAAGCTACCCCATGCCTTTTTCAGTGCTGCGTCAACTTCTGGAAAATTTGACTTGGTACTGTTACCCCGATTTTTAGAAAAAAAGGCCTGACCTTGTAAACCGGGATCAACAGCCTCGGAAATGCCTACCAGCCAAGCATCAAATCTCCCTGAACGAATAGCCCTAAAGTAAGCAGGCCCTGGAGGGACGACCTTTAACTCAACTTGTACACCCATCCGTTTCCAGAAAGTTTGATGTAGTTTAGCCCCGATAATAAAATTTTTAATTGGCATAGTAACCATTTTGAATTTAACTGGCTTACCGTATGCTCTGAGCAACCCTTTAGCCTTACCAGGATTAAACTCTGGGTAACCTGTATTACCCTCACAATACCACTTAGAAGCTGGACCGAACCAATCAGTAGAAGGTATACCAAAACCATCATTGGATGCTTTTAAATCAGCTCGACGATTAACCGCGTGAGCCAAAGCCCTTCTTACTCTGATATCATTCAGTGGAGGCTTGCTTGTGTTAAACTCGATTGTTGTCGTACCGCCAACCAATTCGGTTAAAACTTGCAGGTTTGGATCATTCTTGGCCTGGTTGGCGGTTTTACCATCGCGAGTCAACATCACATCTATTGCTCCACTTTTCACTGAATTCAAGCGTGGCAACTCTCCCTTAATTACCTTGAAAATAATTTTATCTAGGTATTGACCATCTGGGTTTCTATAATAGGGATTTTTTACATACGTAATTGAAACGCCCGGCGTCCAATTAGACAACATATAAGGCCCTGTCCCTACCGGCTGACGATTAAGGTCTTGGCCAACTTTAGCAGAATGCTGTGGTGCATTAGCCCACATTGGATATACGGGATTTGAGAGTATTGCTCTAAATGCTGGAAAAGGCCTTAACATGCGAAACTCTACTGTATGATTATCCTTGGCTACTACTTCTTTGATTGGACCAACCATACCGCGAAGAAATCCCCAAGCCTTGCTAGATTGGTAACGTTTGAAATGAGCAACATAAGCTGAGGCATTAAAATCTTCTCCATTGGAAAACTTGAGACCCTTTTTCAATTTTACAGTCCAGTTTTTTTTGTCTGGGGAGTTTGTTAACGATAACCCAAGAATGGGCACCAAGCTACCGCCCGCTCCCTCACTAAATAAATCTTCGTATATTGGAAACATTGCATTACGACGATTATATTCTGGCCGGGGATTTACAGAGGAATCAAAGCCCGTCATTGGGCGATCCATCCCAATGGTAAGTGTCCCACCTTTTTTCTGTGAAAATGCCACATTTGACATAGTTAGTGTGATGGCTATTCCTAAAATTCCAAGTTTAACCATTTTTATCATTACACCCCCCCTTTTTTTTAATTTATTTTAATACAGAGACTTGAATTCACGTCCAATCCGGGCCCAACCACTCCATTTTCTTAGGTATTCGGGCAAGATTAGCTCTCCATTTTCATCCGTATCGAACGCATTAAATATTTCCTTTTTAATATCTTTCGAAACAATGTTTCTGTAATCTATAAATTCTGATTTTGATACTCTCCTATCCTTATTGTTATCCATTGCAAAAAATATCTTACGTGCTTCATCAGTAATAATTCTTTGCCATGCATATTCATTCGCCGACATCTGACCATCCTGATTCGTATCAGCAGCCCTAAAAAACCCAGCAAGTCCCCTTGGATTTCCCCTGAAATGCTTATTTTTTGAATACTCTTCTAAACTCAAATGCCCATTCTTATCGATATCAAGTCTATTCACAATTTTACGAAAACCCAAAATATCTTTATTGGTAAAACCTTTCTCTAGCTTAATTTTCATAAAGGTCATTATCTGGTAGGGGGTTAAGGATTTAGCTTGTATCTGGGTTGGACAAAGTCCAAACATAAGAACCAACAACAAATAAAAGATTGTTAACCCCCTAGCCATTAATTATTTTTTACCCCCGTGTATTCGTAGGTTTCAGGGTCAATAAGTTGATGCCAATCTTCTACTCCACCTACATTGGGTTGAAACTTATTTAATAAATCCCCTCCTTGCTCAAACATCCAATAATAACCGCCTCTTGGATAATCTTCAATTTGCCACGCGTTGTTATCCAGATCAGAAAACGTAAAACCATATGTTCCATGACTACCACTCGTTTTATGTATGACGTCAAAGCCAAATTTCTCTTGATTATCAACTATAATCTGGCGCGCAATATCGACGTTCTCAGGGCCGGCCACATCAAATCCAATATGATTATGCATTTTGTGCTCTCGTAGTTCACTATCAGTCTCAATAAAATCAATTACAGCAACACTGTTTAGACGTCCAAGCATTCGTTTTGAGGTAAGACGGATACAATCGAGTCCAAAAACTTCTTCATATAAAACCCTAGACTTCTCAATATCTATCACTTCACAAGTCATATGAGACATTAAAAGAGGCTTGAGAATAGACTTCCGATTTTCTAGATTTCTCTCTGAAAACGACGCAAGGGCGTGCCTGGTATCGCACTCGCCATCAAAGTAACGGGTGTAACCACCAATCTGATTTTCTAGAATTTCCCAATAATTACCATCCTGATCAAGTAACAAAAATGAGAGACCCTCGTCGCTTTCCACTAAGTCTCCAACATTCTTAATATGGAAACTTTCCTGATGTAGCAACGAAAGCTCATGAGCCTCTTTAACTTCATCAGCTGTTGGAAAATCAAATCCAAAATGTGCATTTTTAAGCCACGGCCGGTTAGCCTTAGCAAGCCCCTTTTCCCCCAGCGTTACGCCAACAATAGCTGTATTACTCCCTAGTCGCGCTACCAATGTTCGAGGACTCGTCTTGACAACATCCAATCCTATAAAATCACGATAAAATCGAACCGATTGTTCAACATCTTTTAGTGTTGCATGTCCATGAGACAAGAATGGTAGGTCTATTAAAGGCTTCAATCTATCGTTCCTCTATAATCTTTATTACTTATCTAACCACATTTCATGAAGGCGACTCATCTTAAACACTGGCATTTTTGGGCCTTTTACATATTTCTTAGAAACAGAATAAAAGGTGTTATGATAGCGAAGGAGAAATGGCTGATGCTTAATGACCGTTCTAACATAATCACAAAATGCAGCCTTTCGTTTAGCTTGATTATCGAAGGGTGGATAAGTCCTTTCCAAAGCTTTATCAACTTCAGGGTGATGAAACTTGAAAAAATTTCCACCACTGTTTGAATGCAGGTTTTGGGCTTGGAAACCTGGATCGAGAGCCCCACCAATGCCTAGGAAAAATGACTGGAAACCTCCTCTCAACAATGGTAAAACCCAGGAGGCACCAGGTGGTCGTGGATCTAGCTCTACTTCAATACCGGCCCGCTTCCAGAAAGACTGATAAACCTGCGCGCCAGTAAGAAAAACTGGAAACGTCAACACTGCTAGCTTAAACTTTACGGGCTTTCCATAGGATTTGAGTAATTCTTTGGCCTTTGCTGGATTATACTCTGGATAATTTGTTCTGCCACCGCAGTACCATTTTGACTTTGGACCAAACCAGTCAGTAGCCAGAATACCCCCAACACCGCCCAAAGCCGCCTGCACCTCAACTTTACGGTCAACAGCATAAGCTAGAGCTTTCCGAACACGCACATCATCTAGGGGTGGTTTGGATGTGTCTAATGCAACAATCCCTGATCCTTGATCCACCTGACCAAAAACTTCGATACTCGGGTCTTTTTCTGCCTGTTTTGCTATTTTACCTGAGTTGGTAATATAAAGATCTATGTCACTGGACTTAAGTGCATTAAATCGTGCCTCTTCACGTGACACGAGGGGCATTACAATCCTATCCAGATATTGTTTTTCAGGGTAACGATAATTTGGATTCCGGACTAGGGTTAGTTTTACACCTTGTTCCCAATCGTCAAGCATATAGGGGCCTGTACCAACAGGCAGTTTAGTCACAAATGGCCCCATATTCTTTGCGTGTTCTGGAGCATTTACCCAGAAAAACTGGAATGGGCCCGTAAGTGCCGCCTTGAAGCCCGCATGTGGACGTGACATGCGAAACTCAACAGTATGACTATCAACTGCAACTACATCTTTAACTGGCCCGATCTGACCCCTAATAAAATTAACCATTGTTGCCTTCATGGCCCGCTTAAAATGATCTACAAAAGCGCGCGCAGTAAATGGTTCACCATTCGAGAATTTAACACCTTTCCTCAATGTCACCTTAAATAGCTTTTGATCCGATGAGATTTCAAGTGAAGTACCCAAAATCGGAATAATTTTCCCGTTCTTATCCAGACTAAATAAATCTTCGTAAATGGCGCGCTGCACATTTAATTTCGTTGGAAAAACTGTTGGGCTAGTTGCTGTGTCAAAACCATTAAAAGTTCTATTCATTGCAACCCGCAACGTGCCTCCTCTTTTTTCAGCCAATAATTCACTTATGAAACCAAAAAAAAATAAAAGACCAACAATTATTACTTTTGAACAAAAATACACTATTTCACCCCACAATTTTTTGTTTTCATAAAATTGAGATGAGCTAATTAAAGTGTATGCTACTTTCTACAATGTTATCAATGCCTAAGTAGCCCCTTACCCCTTTTATGAAGTTTGACTAACCAGCACTATTTTTTCACTTTCTTCTAAAGATAGAAAAATGATCTTAGATTTTTGACACAAATAAGATACATTTAATTCTAACAATAGGGGAGATAAAGGAATGGGTATAGTCAACAAAGGGCTGTCACTCTTGGGGATGCTTGTCATAATGTCCACCCCTTTAACAGCGATGGGGCAAGAGCCTGAACTTCCACCTTTAGCAAAAATGCGCGATGCTAATAATAATAATCGTATTGAAAGGGATGAAGCCGCTGGACCACTAGTTGGTAATTTTGACACCATGGATTGTGACAAGTCCGGCAATTTAGACGGCAAGGAAATTCTTGGCTTTTTCCAGGGTATTGACTGCCCTAAAAAGCCTCATTCTAATCGCCCTCCTGCAAAGCCAACCACTTCGCGACCGTCTAATGAACTACTTTTTAATCTCTACATACCGCGAACTATTTCAATGTTTACGACTATTATTAAACCATGGTCGAGGGCAATTGAATCATCAACCAAGGGCATAGTAAAAATAAAGTTTAGTGCATCATCCCTCGCACCAATTCCCCGCCAGCTTCGAATGGTGTCTTCGGGTGTCGCAGACGCAGGTATGGGTCTTCATCATTTTACTCCAAGAAAAACCGTCACGGCTCGCATCTCAGAACTGCCTTTTGCCGCTCGCTCATCCCGCGCTGTGTCAATCGCGGCGTGGAGAACTATAAAAGAGTTCGGAAAGGGATCGGAATATAAAGGCGTCAAACTTTTAGGGATTACAAGTCCGCCACCCACTCTTATCTTTAATTCAAAAAAAGTTATCAAAGCTGTGAAAGATTTTAGGTCTTTAAAAATGCTGGTTAGTGGTTCACTTGTAAAACCAGCAAAACTATTGGGCTCAGCTGTCGTAGGCATCCCACTGCCATTCGCATATGAACAGTTCTCTCGGGGAGTTGTGGACGGCACCATAAGTAATTACGGTGGTATTAAAGAATTTAGATTGGCTAAGTTTGTCAAATACGCGACGCCAATCCCTGGAGGTGTTGGAAACACTTCAATATTCATAGTGGTAAATAAAAAGAAATTTGATGGTTTTTCCAAGAATACACAAGATGCCATCATGCGAGTATCAGGAGAAAAATTTGGCAACTACGCAGCTGGTTGGGACAAAAATGAAAAAGCATCAATTAAATTATTGAAAAAGGCCGGCATTAAAGAAACACTATTATCGGCAGAGGTACTTGCCGATGTAAAAAAACGCTGGTCTGTAATTGAACCCAAATGGATTAAAGATGCTGGCAAACTGGGTATAGATGGCAGGCAAGTAATAAAATTTTACCGTAATGAGCTTGTCAAAATTGAGGGGGCTAAATAGTAGTATTGCAATACGTGAGGCCTCTTCACAAAGCAGTGAGTGCTACTGCAAGTATTTTATTATGCATTATGGTCATTCTCACTTCCATTGATGTAATTGGCCGTTATTTTTTCTTAACACCTCTTCTGGGTGCTCACGAAATGATTACTCTCGCTATGGGAATTATGATTTTTCTGGGCATACCCTTAGTTACCGCTTCTCGGGAACACTTAACCGTTGACCTAGCCAGCAGTTTACTCAACAAGAAGGGTAAACGCATCCAGCAAATTTTTGTTGATAGTATAAGTGCATTTACATTTTTGTTATTTTCTTGGCTACTTCTATATCACGGCTTTGGTCTATCTGAGGATTTAATGACCACCGAGGATCTAGAGATAAAACAAGCGCCTATCTCTTTTACAATGGCAGCGATGTGTTTTTTAACAATTTTCATTTTCCTCTATCAGGCGGCTTCTGGCAATGACGAGAAAGCATCCTCCTATAAAGGAAAAATGGGCTCCAAGCTGTAATTATGGAGGCGGGACTAATAGGACTGGCCTTGATGTTGGTGATGGCTTTCGCTGGTTTGCATCTAGGCACTGCCATGTTCCTAACCGGGTTTTTCGGATTTGCTTTTTTGCGTGGACTGGACGCATCAATTTCTCTTGCCGGAACCTTAATTTTTGATGCTTCGATGTCCTATGGATTTGCCTTATTACCACTTTTTCTTTTAATGGGTAACATTATTTATTTATCTAAACTCTCCGAAGATCTTTATGACACAGCGAACACCTGGTTAGGACATCGTCCCGGAGGTCTGGCTAAAGCCACTGTAGCAGCTTGTGGCGGATTCGCTGCTGTATGCGGCAGCTCTATAGTAACAACAACAACTATGGCTTCTGTCGCAATGCCCAGCATGAGACGGTATAAATACGATGATCGTTTATCAACCGGTGCTATTGCAGCAGGGGGCACGCTGGGTATACTCATTCCACCAAGTGTACTCCTTGTATTTTATGGTATTCTTACAAACTCGGACATCGGGAAACTATTTATTGCAGGTATTTTTCCAGGTTTGATCTCTATACTTAGTTATTTTTTTGTCATAGATATAATCACTCGAGTAAAACCAGAACTTGGCCCTCGAGGTCACCGAATTCCAATAAAAGCTCGACTTCAGTCGTTAAAAAAAGTCTGGGGTGTATTAGCTTTATTCCTATTTGTATTAGGTGGAATCTATATTGGTTTTGTTACCCCAATTGAAGCTGGAGCTATTGGAGTACTTGGAGCACTAGTATTCGCTCTCGGCAGGGGGTTGCTAACTTTTGCTAACCTAAAAGAGGCTCTGGCTAAATCAGTTCGCACATCTGCCATGTTATTTTTTATAATCTTTGGCGCCCAAGTATTTTCTGCGTTCATTAATGCGGCGGATTTACCGGGGCAAACACTTATTTGGATTAATAGCCTCGAACTCTCATCCATGGGCGTACTGGTCATCATTTTAATTTTTTATATTGTTATGGGCTGCGTTTTCAGCGCATTTGCCCTTGTTCTGCTAACAGTTCCCATCTTTTTTCCGCTTGTTTCTGGCCTTGGGCTAGAAAATTTATTTGAAACGACACCAGCCAATATAATTATCTGGTTTGGCATTGTAATTGTTGTCGTAGCAGAAATAGGTCAGATCACTCCTCCTATCGGTATGAATGTTTTTGTACTTAAATCCATGCTTCCGGATGTTTCTCTAAGCACAATATTTAAGGGTATCATCCCATTCTTTGCTGCAGACTTATTCAGATTGGCCATCATAGTATTCTTTCCTGCCACAGTTTTATTTCTTCCCGACAATATGGACCATATAGAGGATAATGTGGAATTATTCATAAATTGGGCAAAAAATATTTTGTAATAGAAATTTTTAAATTGTACGAAAGATCAAGTTACACAAGTTCATTAGCCAGAATACCAATATTTTCTATCTCTACTTCTATTCTATCTCCAGCTTTCATAAACACCTGAGGATCTCGACCAACCCCAACACCTGAAGGTGAACCAGTTGTGATAATATCTCCAGGATGAAAACAATACCATTTTGAGAAATAGGAGACAATTTCTGGGATCTTAAAAATCAAGTCATCCGTATTTGAATTTTGCATAACCTCACCATTCAATTTGGTTTGAAGTCTTAAATTGTTTACGTCATCAATTTCATCTTTAGTCACAATTACTGGGCCACAGGGTGTAAAGCCAGGTAAGTTTTTTCCCATTATATTCCTTTCCCATCCATGAATTGGGCCAAAAGGGGGGTCTCCTGAATAAATATCTGGTATCCAATTTCTAGCAGATACATCGTTAGCTATAGTATACCCAACAATATAGTCCATTGCTTCTTGCTCGTTTACATTGTGGCACATCTTGCCAAAAACGAATGACATCTCTCCCTCATAATCAATCATATCTGAACACTGTCTAGGCACTTCTATAGATCTGCCTGAGCCTAGAAGTGTATCTCTCGTTTTAATAAAAGCAGCAGGATGTTTGGGACGGGGTGTATTATCCATCTCCGCCAAATGCTGGCCATAATTCATACCTACTGATAAAATAAGCCAGGGGTCTGGCACAGGAGGCAGAAGGGAGATTTTATCGTCATCCAGTATACATGAAGATAATTGCTCAATATTTTCCTCAGCCACATCACGAATTTTTTTTAATCTCTCAATACCATTGGAAAGTTCTAGTACCCCCCTAAGAGACCTAGGACGCCACTCATCTTCAAAGACTAAATCTGGTGCAGACCTTAAATCAAGCACTTGCCCGGTATCTAAGCAGATAGCTGGATGGCTTTCACCTTCCAACTCTATTGTTAAAAGTCGCACTCTACCTCCCAGTAAGCAGGAAAAACCTCTCCAAATCTATGTCTTTACCCCGGGTCGCTCAAACTTCTTATCCATATGTCCCTTGCCTACCTGATCACCCTGCTCAAATAGCCAAGTATAACCACCTTTTGGATTGGTCAAAATTTCCCAACAATTATCATCATAATCCCAAAAATAAAAACTGTAAGTCCCGTGCTGGAGTATAGGTTTGGTTATCTTATGAAGACCCCATTTTTCAGCCTGTTCAACCACAACTTTGTGGGCCTCATCAACTTCTTCCTGGGTTTCTACATCAAAACCATTGTGGTAAAGAACTCCCATTACATCTTGGCGCTTCTTTTGCTCCACTACAGCATATGTATGTTCCCCACCTAATCTTATCAAAAGTGAAATGGGACTAGTCCTGATAACATCACAGCCAAGAAATTCTTCGAAAAATTTTCTCGAGCGCTCCAAATCCTTGGATTCTAGCGTACCATGAGATAAAAAATTTAGCTTTAAAGCTGGCTCCGTTTTTACTTCCGCATCCATTAATCCCTCCCCCCTAAATTTATTATAACCTTCGATAAACAATAACCTTTGAATTCATTATTGAAAAGGGACAAACAAATTCTCAATCCTAGGGGTATAGATATTGCTTTATAAGAAGTGTTCCTTGTGTTTTGCTACCTTGATGAAAGTGAAAAGCATATTTGGCGAATTTCGTTGGTCTTTTCTACCTCCACTTATGGTGTATCTCGCTGCAGGCGTTGCCGCCTTAACGGGAATTGTCGGGACATTTTTTGTCAAAGAGTATTTGGGTTTATCGGCGATTTTTCTTGCTGGTCTTGGTTTTTGGGCTGGCCTACCCTGGGCACTAAAACTACCCCTCGGTCATTTGGTTGACCTGATCTGGCGATATAAAGCCTGGATGATAATTGCTGGAGCCGTCGTTCTAGCTGCAAGTAGCTTAATAATGTTAATGCTAGTTCTCGATCGTAATTTCATGGAGTCTATTTTTCCAATCCCGGTATGGTTTATTATTGCAACAATTTCTGCCCCTGTAGGATACGTACTTCAAGATGTTGTCGCCGACGCCATGACAGTTGAAGCAGTACCAACCAAAGATGATATGGGACAACCTCTGGAGCCGGAAAGAGTAAAATCAATGCACATAACTATGCAAACTCTTGGCAGAATCGCAATTATTGGCGGCACCTTGCTCGTTGCTATAGTAAATATGGCTGTATTTGCTGGCGTGGATCAACTTGCAGAAAATGAAAAACTTGATGCCTATGCTAGGGTCTATGCTTATTCACTTGTTATACCCATAATTTCTGTAACAGGTGTTCTCTTGGCTTTTATTCAACAAAAAATCAAGCTGAGAACATTAACAGCAAATGGGGTGCCAACTGAAGAGGCAAAGCTGTCTATAGCCCCCAAGCAAGATAATATAAGTCCTAACTGGACTATTTTACTTGGATCCGCTGTGTTTGTTGTTTTTTCAGTTTCAGTAGGCGTGTCGGGGATGCCTTTTTCTCAGGAAATTGTATTCTTTGGGTCCCTGGCAATAATACTATTTTTGCTGTATCGCCTGATGCAAGAATTAGATGTTAAAGCTCAAAAAATCCTTATTGGAACGGCGATAATGGTCTTCATTTTTAGAGCTATGCCAGGCCCAGGCGCGGGAGCTAGTTGGTTTGAAATAGACAAACTTGGCTTTGACCAACAGTTCTTCTCTCTTTTGTCTCTAATTGCCGCATGCTTAACAATCTTTGGGATAATCGTCTTGAGACCTCTAATGGCCAGTAGCAGTATGGCGCGGCTAATCATAATACTCTCAATAGCTGGAGGAATTTTATATTTACCCTCTATTGGTCTTTATTATGGAGTACATAACTGGACTTCAAGTGTGACTAGCGGAGTAGTCGACGCTCGCTTCATTGCAATCTTCAACACTGCATTGGAGAGCCCACTAGGACAGGTTTCCATGATACCAATATTGGCTTGGATAGCTAGATCAGCACCTAGCCACCTCAAGGCAACTTTTTTTGCTGTACTGGCTAGTTTTACTAATCTAGCACTATCTGCCAGTAATCTGGGCACAAAGTACCTAAACCAAATTTTTGTGATTAGTAGAGAAGTAAAAACAGAGACGGGAATGATTAAAGTTGCCGAAGATTATTCCTCACTGGGATTACTTTTAATTTCGGTAGCTTTATTAGTATTAATTATACCGATGATTTCTGTTTGGTTAACCCAAAAAAGTAAATTTAGTTCAAATATCTAATTTCTACTGTTTTATTGGAACCAGAGAGAATTTTGTATCAGCTGCTGGAATATATGCCTCCTCCAACCCTAACTCTTTTCTAACAATATTGGCTCCTCGTACTAGTGAAACCATTTTGTAAAAAGCGTGCATTCTACTCATAGACTGACGGCCAAAACCGCAGTCACTGGACAAGATCAACCTCTCGGGCTCTATATACTTTAGACATAATCGAATTAGATCAGCAACTTCATGTGGTCTTTCTATCTGTAAAGTGCGATGACTAATAAAACCGACAGCTACCTTTTTATCTTTTGAAATCATGGACCCATAAAGTGGGAAGTCCAAACCTCCGTTACTGGCACCTTCTAGTGTTAAAACATCAATATCCAGCTGATCCAGAAAGGGCAATGCATCTTTGTATGAAACATCCATAGGAAACATTTTTTGGGCGCCAGGACTACCCCAACAGGTGTGTGCCCAAACTTCACATTTGTCACGAAGGCCTGCAACCTCACAATTAAATGCCTCCACATATTTTTCTGGAGTTATCTCCTGATTGCTGCCCTGTAAGGATTGATGTATAGCGGGTTCTTCTATTTGAACTATTGGTGCCCCGGCATCAGCAAGAGTATGATACTCTTCATTAAGTGACTTGGACAAAGCCATCAATAGTTCAAATCTTGAATCATAATATTCATTAATGCACATATGGGCCAATACTTGAGCAGAAATTGAGCCTACCTTTAGTGGCTTGGCAGACATGGATGCTGCTGCTTTCCATGCTCTATCCAGTTGCATACTAGAAGCACCAATCTCATGTTTTATTTTTGGTGTAAGCCGAGTTTCGATTACCTCCCAAACAAAATCACCCGGACCTGTATTATCCATAGCGGCGTAGGGTTGCACTTCTACATCTGCCGCTCCGACGCCTAAAATACGCTCTAGAGCATAACTTACCCAACTTTTCCCAGCCACATCATCATCAAGCCTTGTATCTCCGTCTACAAATATATCTATTCCCGCCTTATTTTGAGCACTTATGTGACAGGAAAGACAATCCATATGTTGTTCGCGGTAAGCACGTCGCGAGAGACCCTCGGATAGTGTTTTACCTCGCAGGTTTTCTGTATACCAAGTGGGGCGCGGAAGCGCACCGGTCGTAGTTGTCAATAAGGAACCAGCTTTAGTGGCGGTAAACATCACAAAAACCTTTTCTAAGTAAATTCATGTTAAGTTATGAAGAATCTATTTCTTGTATTCTATTTCGAGAGCTATAAGATCTGCCTCTCCTGCCACTGTTACGTTATGCTCAAAACCACCGTCTACATCATAAAAGGTTGCCTTACCTTCGCTTGATTCTATGGAACCGGTTTTACCATCACCAAGCTCTACATTTACCTCACAGGATTGAAAGTGATATCCCACATAATTATACTCGTGACGGTGCCACCCAGACTGTTGGCCAGGTTTTATGCGATGAAAAGTTATTCTGGTCGTCTCGTTATCAAGTAAAACCTCAGGAACACTCAGGCTACCGTCCGATTCTGCATCCTCATTCAATGTCTCTAGTTGCTTGGACATGCCCCCCCCTTTTTTTCCAAGTTTCTATTGATCTTGTACTAATTATAATTAATTTACAAAAAATATGGTCATTTGTTAACCAGTTAAAACATCTTCACCTACCATCCATCTAGCATATGGTGGAGATTCTTCCCAATAACGTGGTTCCCAGCTGTCATCCAAGCGATCCATATCCGCAAAGTACTCAATATCACCCCCGCAAGGATTCTTAAAATACCAGAAACAATTAGAACCCAAAGAATGCCTGCCCGGTCCAGATACACTTTCCGCACCTCTTTCTAACATATACTGTCCACCAGTCATAATTTCATCAAATGAATTAACTTCAAAAGCTACATGATTAAAATACTGTTTAGTACCCTGTCTATGAAACAGGAAAATTGAATGGTGAAAATTAGAACCCTCAGCTCTCATGAAGGTTCCACCGTCTTTGGATCTATCCGAAAGCCTGAAGTTAAGTCGTTTTATATAAAACTCTGCAGCCTCCCAGTTGCCATCTGATCTAATGCTGTAAACCACATGACCTATTCTTATGGGCGTGGCCCTCTCCTGGGGCCAGATGGTCTCATTCCAACGAGCAATGTCTTCATGAAAATTCAATTTATTCTTATGTACTTTTGCTTCAGAAAAATTAGAAACTTTAAAGCCAATATAATTGCCGCTATCGTCTTGGCTATGAATAGTGCCATCACTTCCAGAGATTACTTCCCTGTCTGAACTAAGCTCTTTATAAATTTTATCTAAATCTAATAAGCTATCTACTCCCCAAATAACTTCACGAACTGTAGAACCTACCTCATGGCTAGGGGGGAGGCTAACGTCACCGATCAATCTAAGCGAAACAATTTGATTCTCTAGTGTTTTGAAGTTAGCACCTTCACTAGTTTCCTCTAATTTAATTAAACCCCAATTTTCAAGAAAGTCAGAACACTCACGGATATCCGATACACCGTATATTAACTCCTCGATCCTGCTAATAGCCATTCCACCACACCCCACATATTAATTTAATAGGAAGGAAATAATTAAACAAAAATGATAGCCCTAAAATTATTATTAGAATAAACTTCTGAACTAGATCAGTATAATAGAAAAATTATTAAGTCTGTAGCCAAAATTAGGGAGGTTGCACTTTATGTCTAAAAACAACCCTCAATCCAATAAAGTTCCTGGAGGTGTTCCTTCTGCACATGTTGACACGTCTATTAAAGACCTATTGCCAGACCCTAGCCAACTACCAGAATTTGACTTCACAGGAACCCCCGAATTAGCCAAATATCCAGATTATCTCAATGCAGCCTCTGAATTACTTGATGCAAATGTCGAGAACGGATTTGGCAACCGAATTGCTATCTCTTACGAACAAAAATCATGGACCTATAAGCAACTTTTGGAACTCAGCAACCAAATCGCCAGGGTGTTAGTTGAAGACTGTAAACTTCAAACTGGCGGGAGAGTTCTACTTCGGTCTGGAAACACACCTATGCTAGTTGCTTGTTGGTTTGCAGTTTTAAAAGCCGGGGGTATTTGCGTGACTACTATGCCCCTTCTAAGATCTAGAGAACTAGAGTTTATCATTGAAAAAGCAGGTGTTTCGGTAGCTCTGTCAGATATTGAATTACAAGACGATATTAGAGAAGCTTCCGAAAAAACTGGGCGCATACAACACTTACACTATTTCTCAAAAATGGGTGAAAATGACAATAATTCCACGTTGGAAAAATTATGTGAAGGAAAATCCTCAAGCTTTGAAAACATTTTGACAGCGGCTGACGATATTGCACTAATCGCATTTACCTCAGGTACGACAGGCAATCCCAAAGGTACAGTACATTATCACCGAGATATTTTGGCTATAACTGACTGTTTCCCTAGGTATGTGGGTAAAATCTCTCCAGATGATGTAATTACCGGAACTCCTCCTCTTGCATTTACCTTTGGATTAGGCGGGGTGACATTGTTCCCCATGAGATTTGGAGCTTCAACAAGATTTTTTCCAGCCAGCGGACCCGAAGCACTTTTTGATACAATTTCCAGGTATAGTGTAACTCAAGTTTATACGGCTCCCACGGCCTTTAGAGCCATGTCGAACTTGGTTGGTAAGTATGACCTCTCCAGTTTACGGCAGGGTATATCCGCTGGGGAAACCCTTCCAAAAGCTACGTGGGAAGCCTTTCACGAAGCTACCGGCGTTAAGATAATAGACGGACTTGGTTCAACTGAGATGTTGCACATATTTGTTTCAGCATCGGGTGACAAAATTAAGCCCGGTTTCACTGGTGTTCCAATACCTGGTTATAAAGCAAAAATAGTTGATGAATTGGGTAATGAATGCTCAAGCGGTACGCCTGGTCTACTAGCTGTAAAAGGACCAACTGGTTGCCGTTATTTAGACGATCCCAGACAAGAGAATTACGTTAAAGATGGTTGGAATTTTCCTGGAGACGTTTATGAAAAAGATTCAGAAGGATATTATAAATATGTAGCAAGGGCCGATGATATGATAATCTCGTCCGGCTACAATATTTCAGGACCAGAAGTTGAAAATGTGCTTCTTGAAAACCCAAATGTATTAGAATGCGCGGTTGTGGCCGAACCTGACCCCGATAGAACCAATATTGTAAAAGCATACATTGTTTTGAGGGACAGTGGCCAGGGTAGCCCAGAACTTACCGAAAAATTGCAAAACTACGTTAAGGAAAAAATTGCGCCTTATAAATATCCAAGAGCTATCGAGTACACTGAGGAATTACCTAAAACTGCAACTGGAAAACTGCAACGTTTCAGGTTAAGAGAAAGATAAAATCTTAAAAA
>PTLG01000060.1 GCA_002937995.1 Alphaproteobacteria bacterium MarineAlpha3_Bin7
CTTATAATGAGTCATATTTCCACTAATTTTGATCGCACTGGGTTCTATAAGGATGTTAATGTAGTATTACCACACGATAGGTTGGTCGAGCTGGTAAAGCGCGGAGAAGTAGGCCAAGAGGCAGATTTTCACTATTCATTCATGGGAGCCACTCCACCAGGCGCTCTGGAACCTGCAGCTAACGAACTCGCAGGTGTACTAAAGGATGATAATGTTACTGGTGTGATATTTTCCCCTGTGTGACCGCAATGTACGCGCGCCGTGTGCGGGCTTGCTCATTACATAGAAGATGGAGGCATACCTACTGTAATTATTAGCTTGGTAAAAAAACACACAGAGGTCATGAAACCTCCTCGAGCCCTGCATGTGCCATTCGAATTGGGCAGACCATTTGGAGGCGCTGACAAACCTGATTTTCAGAGAAAAGTATTGCTTACAGCGCTAAAATTGCTGGAGCGTACTGATGGACCTATTATAGAAAATTTTAATGAAAATGTGCCAATATCAGCCGATGAAATAGATGCTCAGGAGGGCTGGAGTTGCCCAGTTAACCTGCCCAATCCAGTTAGCACAGACAATTTTACTTCAGGTATAATGAACGAGATTTCTCTATTGCAACCATGGTATGATCACTCACTGAAGGAAATGAAGGGCCGTAAATTGGATGGGCTTACGTCACTAGATAAAGACCAAATTGTTAAATTCTTAGTAGACTGGACAAACGATCAAAATATTAAAAGTCGGATTGAGGGAGAAAGTATTATAAGAGCATTAAAACTAGCTGCAGATGACCTCAGACATTTTTATTATCAGGCGGCTATGGCAAAGCCTGGCATCAGGTCTGATTTCGAAATGGGCGATTGGTTTTATGGGCAAACGACGGCTGGTTTACTGTTTATAGAAATCCGAAAAATTATGATGGGAAGTGATGATGAAATCACCAGAATGGCTGGTCGCACAAATTATGTCCCTAGCGCAATGCTCAAACATACTTAAAACAATTAAGTATCTATTTTTACAAGCGTTAAACAAATTTTTCTAGTTTTGCTTATCAACTAACATCTAGTCTGCTCGGATCAAAATTGTAATTTTTCAAAAGTATATTGCTAAATGTCTACTCCGCCATCTTCAGCTATCAAACACCCTGGTTTTCGATGGTTTTTTGTGGGGAACGCATTGGCCATGATGGCTGACAATATTGAGCATGTAATTAGCTATTGGGTGATTTTTGATAAGTTCCAATCTCCCTCCCTAGCAGGTTTTGCTGTTGTTTCTCATTGGGTTCCATTTTTATTCTTATCAGTTTGGGCAGGAGGAGTTGCCGACAAGTATGATCCCAGAAGAGTAATACAATGGGGTATGTACTTTTTCATTTTTGTAACGATTGCCTGGGGAGTATTAATTTATACAGATACGATTGAAATTTGGCACGCTGGAATACTTTTGGTTTTACATGGTTTTGCTGGAGTTTTATGGGCACCTGCTGCCCAACTTCTTATTCATGATATTGTGGGAAAAAACCAATTATATAGTGGTGTTAGGCTGATGGCTACTTCTAGAACTCTCGGTATTTTACTGGGACCGGCTATTGGCGGCGGATTAATGCTGTGGCTGGGCCCTGCAACCGCAATTACTATTAATGCCATTATTTACCTACCCTTAGTAATTTGGCTATGGGAAGCGCCCTACGGACCAGCATTTAGAAAATCTAAAAGAAAGCCTACAACCAAAATCGTGGGTGGGTTTTCCGAAATAATAAGTACTTATAAAAGTATATCTGGAAATAAAAATATTATTTTAATGACGCTTCTAATTGGTTGCGTATCATTCTTTGTTGGTAATGCCTATCAAGCTCAAATGCCACAATTTACATTAAGCCTTATTCCAAGAGATAATGGATTTTATTACTCTATTTTGTTAATAGCTAGTGGAATTGGTGCAATGTCAGCTGGAATAATACTAGAAACAAAAAACATGTTAGCGCCGAAGACTTCATCTGTATTTTACCTTGTATTTTTATGGTGTCTGGCAATTATTGTTTTTGCAATTTCAAAAAATATTTATATTTCCATAACTATATTATTTATTATGGGGTTTTTCGAACTGACATATAACTCTATGGCGCAAACAATCGTTCAGCTAAATGCACCTCCGGAGATAAGAGGTCGAGTGGTTGGTTTGTTCAATATGTCTTTTCTGGGATTAAAGACATTTAGTGGGGTTACAACTGGCTTTATTGGCTCTGTTATTGGTATCCATTGGGCGCTAGGATTAAGCGCTATTTTATTATTATTGTTTGCAGCAACCATATCCTTCTTTTTAATTTTTAATATAAATACTCGAAGCAATAAGAGATAAACAGATCTATTATATTTGATCTTAAAAAAAGATTTTACTTTTTGTTCAATTAAGAGTGTTACTATTGACAAATATTTGGCTTCTACCTACCGTAAAGTTTAGTATTGGGGATTTGGGTTCCAGGAGACATTATTCAGTAACAAATCAAGTAATCTAATAGAAAATTACTTACTTATTTATAGATAACATTACTATAGTATGGCTAAAGTCGATGATATTACATGCTTCAGAGGTCAAAGAACTTGCTAAAAATTATGGTGCTGACCTAGTTGGGATAGCTTCTGCGCAAACTCTAAATGCTTTCCCCCCGGACCCTAGGTGGCCGCAAACACCAGACAGAATTTCTAGCTATGTCAAAAGCGTTATCGTCTTGGCATGTCGTATTCCCGTAGCGGCTTTTAGAGCAAAAAACAATATTCCCGTGCAATACCTCGACATGTTAGTTCTACGAAGGATGGATAGAATAGCCTATAAAATATCCGATTATTTAGAGAAATTAGGCTATCCTACATTCGTTACTGCTGCCCAAGAAACTGACTGGAATATGAAAACAGCTAGTTACGGATACCTGAGTACACGTCACCTAGGTATAGAAGCAGGATTAGGTACATTTGGACTGGAGGTAAATATACTTAGCCCTGAGTTTGGGCCCAGATTATATTTAACCGGTATTTTGACAGAATTGGAACTAGAAGCAGATAAGCCTATGACCGAGCAGGTTTGCATAGGGGAATCTTGTTCTAGGTGCTTATACAGTTGTCCAACTGACGCCGTAAACCATTTTGGTATAGACAAACGAAATTGTGCTGTTGAAGCACAAGAATTTGGCTATATGACGGCGACTCAATTCTTTATGAAATTCATTGAAGCAAGCAGGCTAGAAAAAAAGGAAATGCTAAAAGCTCGGGATGTTTTTGGTTTTTGGCAAGGATTACTTCGGGTTGTTGGATCATTTGGGGACTGCCCTCGCTGTTTAGCCGTTTGTCCTGTAGGTAATGACTATCATGCCCATTTGGCAGATTCCCAAAAAGTAATTCCTGAAAAAACTGAAGCAAAAGTTGAAAAAGCTAAATCTTTTAAGGAAGCAAGAAAACGTGGTGACCATATTGAGGGTCTTAGTGATTGGAACAAACGTTGGGTCGGCCCAGAAGGTTACAAAGGAATTGTTGCAAAACAACTACAACAATTCAAAAAAGAACAACAGGAACGCCGTCAGGAAGAGGAAAAATAGAATGGTTTCTATTTATGAATCACCCATAACCTCTGAAGAAGTCAAAAGTAAAGGGAAAGAATTGGGAGCTGATCTAGTTGGAATAGCAGATGGCTCCGTGATGAATGAAAATCCTCCTTATCCAGAAGACCCGCGAAGACCATGTGACATCTCGGACTATGACGCAGATAGGGTCATCGTACTTGCTAAACGACTAAACCTAGGATCCAGCAGAATAAAGGATTGGGATCAGCGGCATAAATACTACAATGATGAGCTTGCTATTACCGCTTTGGAGGAAACTGCCCTGGAACTGGTTCTCTGGTTAGAAGACAAAGGCTACCCGGCACTTATAATTCCTCCTACACATGTAGATCCTTGGAGGTATGATGGTAACCCAGAAAAACACCTATCCCCGTTATTGTCTCTTGAACACGCAGCTGTGGAGGCTGGGCTTGGTACTTTAGGGTTAAATCTGCAGCTGCTTACACCAGAATTTGGACCAAGAATTATGCTGAGCGCTTTACTAACCTCTGCTCCAGTAGACGCAGATAAAAAGAATGAAGTTGCGTTATGCAAAGGCCCTAGCTGCGGAAGGTGTTTATCAGCCTGTCCCGGAGATGTAATTACTGACTGGGATCGAGATTGGCAACGTTGTGACGAATACCGTAATCCTTATGGATTTAACAAACTCACTCAATTTTTGGGTGAAGTTATAGATCAGACAAGTCCAAAAGAGCAAAAATCAATGATAAGATCCGAAGACAGCTTTAATCTTTGGCAAAGTATATTAAGGGGAGCTGGTGCGGTTAATGGCTGTCGACGTTGCCAGGATGTTTGCCCTGTTGGAGAGGACTATGAAAGTATGTTAAAGGATGCATTAGATGAAATACCAGAGGACACTCCACAAAAGCAGTCCAGGTTAAATAAGATAATGGATAACCCACTGAGTAAAAATTACGACACACAATCCCGTTGGATCGGTTCGCTGCCCGAAGAATGATAATAATAACTTAATCAACAAATTGGCATAGGATCTGTGAATGACATATAACGATACCACTACTCCTCCATTCCGCGCTGATCACGTGGGAAGTCTTTTGAGACCCAAACGCCTTCTTGCAGCTAGGGATAGGTTTGCGAGCGGAGATATTTCATCTATTGATCTCAGAGAAATTGAAGATGAATGTATTAGTGAATCAATAAAAAAACAGGAAGACTGTGGTCTTAAAGCGGTCACCGATGGAGAGTTGAGGCGAACTACCTGGCACTATGACTTTTTGTGCGCTCTTGAGGGTATTGACCAGTCAGCGCCACCTCAAGGACCAAATTTCAAAGCAGGGCACAATATCAATTCTTTAGCTGTTTCAAAAAAAGTCAAAAATCTCAATGGCATAATGATTGACCACTTCAGATATGTAAAAGAAAAATCTAAAGTTATAGCTAAATTTTGCATCCCCTCCCCCAGCCTAGCTTATCATCGTGGCGGGAAAGATTTTATTGATAAAAAAATTTATCCCGAACTTGTAGATTTCTGGACCGACCTTGTAAAAGCCTATCAGGATGAGATTTTCCATCTTGAAAATTCTGGCTGCACTTATCTTCAGCTGGATGACACAACTTTTGCAATGCTTTGCGATCCAAAGGTGCGTGAACAGATGAAAGACCGCGGTGATGATCCTGATAAACTTATTCAGATTTATTCCCGTGCAATCTCCGAGGCCGTTTCCAAACGCCCAAAAAATATGATCGTTACCCTTCACATGTGTCGAGGGAATGCACGCAGTTCATGGATTGCTGAAGGCGGTTATGAGCCCGTTGCAGAAGATATGTTTTCTAGAATCCCTGTAGATGGCTTTTTTATGGAATGGGACACCGATCGTGCTGGGGGGTTTGAGCCACTCCGGTTTGCTCCTCGTGATAAAATGATTGTACTTGGGCTAGTATCCTCAAAATTTGGTAAACTTGAAACTAAAGATGAAATTAAGCGCCGGGTAGACGAGGCGACAAAATATATACCCTTAGAAAATTTATGTATTAGTCCTCAATGTGGATTTGCAAGCATGGTTTCTGGTAACATAATCAGCGAGGCTGATCAATGGCGCAAACTTTCTTTTGTTACGGAAGTGGCGGAAGAAATTTGGGGAAACCATTAAATACACAGTTGCATAGGGTCTTTCAACTGAAACTAATCACTCAGTCCAATCAGGTGCGGTGGCCCTTCTTTTTCCCTCGTTTACCATCTTTACGTTAGGTTCTCCCAGACCTTCTTTATCCCATAATTTACAGGTCACTACCTTATGCTTCTGATCTAGACCTTCGCAATAATTAGAATAGGTGCATAAACGTATTTCGCCCCCTCTCCCCAATAACATTTTTCTAAACCAATCTGGATCAGCCATGCTTTGCCTAGCAGCACCTATAATATCACCCGACCCATCATTAAGTAATTTTTCTGCCAACTCAAAACCATGAATACCCCCGGTCACAACTATTGGAGTTTCATATCCAGCGGCCCGTATTGCAGACCTTATGCGTTTAGTCGGTTCAATATTTCTACCAAATGGACCAAATTTGTCGGAAATGTTTGAGGGCATACATTCGTAACCACTCGGTCCTGTATATGGATAGGCCGCTTCTCCGATCTTGGGCTGTTTGGCGTCATCAAATTTTCCACCTCTGGAAATTGAAATGAAATCTAAGCCAGCCTTAGCAAACTCAACTCCAAAGTAGACGGCATCTTTTAGAGAACTACCCCCAGTTATACATTCTTCACTCAAAAATCTACAACCTAATACAAAACCTTCCCCAACCTTCTCTCTAACATTTGAAATTACCTCTAACGGTAACCTTACCCTTCCTTCCAATGACCCTCCATACCCGTCTGATCTAGTATTTAGAGCTGATAAAAAAGAAGCCATTGTATAAGCATGAGCATAGTGTAATTCTACCCCATCCATTCCTGCCTCTTTCGCTCTGCAAGCCGCATCCGCAAAAAGATTAGGCAGAACTACGGGTAAATCTCTAATGTGCTGCGAGTCAACATCATTAACCCGTTCCCTGGCACCAAAATTCAAATCTTCTAATTCTCTTTCTGTTAGTAATTTATCAAGTGCTTCTGGATCCAAAGTTTGTAGATGATTCCGTATTTCTTCATCAGAACTAAATTCTTCTCCCAATTTTTTCCTATGTTCCTCGGTTATATGTAAAAATCTCTGAAAGAATTTTGTGGGGTCCGGCCTTCGCTTCATCATTAGGAAGTCTATACATTGAACAAAAATCTTGGTTTCCCCTTCACTAGCTGACTTAACTGTGGATACCAATTCCTTTAATCCAGGAATAAAGCGATCATGTCCAATTCTAAGGAGGGGGCCACTTGGTATATCCCTAATACCAGTAGCTTCAACTACTATTGCGCCCGGCTTACCTCTTGCAAAGCGCTCATACCACTCAAGAACCTCGTCGGTAACAAATCCGTCTTCAGTTGCTCTCCAAGGTACCATCGCTGGTATCCAAGTTCTTTGTCTTAACTCAATAGAACCAACCTGGATAGACGCAAATAAATTAGAGCCTTGGGCGACCTTCGCCGTTGGCCATTTCCCTGGAGAAGGATCATATTTTATACGTTCTGGTGGTTTCCACATCTAATAAAAAATAGCCTACTTTGGAATTAAATCAAACCTAACTTCTACGAGTAAAAAATGAATTATCTATTTTTTTAAATAAAATGTTGCTATTTTGTTCTCTTGCTGTTATAAAAATGAAAATCATAAGGAGGAACCCATGAATAAGGGAATTTTGGATTTAATGAAGAACTTCGTTGCACTTTTTGTGTTTGGCTGTGCAGGCTATACTTGGCTTCTAGTCGCTCCTAATCTAATGTAGCAGGTGTTTCTTTTGGTATTTTAATGGCCCGTGGTGTACCCCCCTGGGTCACAGCAACGTATGTAAAAGTTCCCTCTGTAACCTTAATCGCATCATCGGGAGATATGTTGCTTTGAGCCCAAGCTTCTACTTTGATTGTAATTGAAGTTTTTCCAACTTTTGAAACATTGGTATAACAACTTATTAAGTTTCCTACCTTAACTGGTTTCAAAAACAGCATTTCTTTTACTGCGATAGTTACCACTCGCCCCATTGCCATCCGACCAGCGCTAACTCCTCCAGCCAAATCCATCTGAGACATCAACCAACCACCAAATATGTCTCCGTGAGTATTTGTATCCCTTGGCAGTGCTACGTGGCGACTAGCTAGGAACCCTTCAGGTTGTGTAGCCACTTCAGACATTTCAGTTAAAACTAACCTTTCTATCGCCCAACCGAGTTTTTAACCTTAAAATAACAGAAATTTGTTGCTAAATACAACATATTGTTATATTTCCCATTTAAGATACTAAATTTTGACAACATTTCAGCAAATTAGGTGCCCGATAAAATTAAATATGAACGATCTTTTTGACAAATCGAAGAAAAAACAAAAAAAAAGTGAATACTCAGCTAAGGATATTGAAGTTCTCGAGGGTTTGGAGCCCGTTCGAAGACGTCCTGGAATGTATATCGGTGGCTCTGATGAGGCTGCAATGCAACATCTTGTTGCTGAATTACTCGACAATGCCATGGATGAGGCTGTTGCAGGTGAAGCAAATCGTATTGAAATACATTTAGAAGCCTATAACACAGTCACAATTAGTGACAATGGCCGCGGAATACCGGTTGGACCGCACCCGAAATATAAGACGAAATCTGCCCTAGAAGTTATCATGACAAGCCTTCACTCTGGTGGTAAATTTGGGGGGCAGGCATACAAAATATCTGGTGGGCTCCATGGGGTGGGGTTATCAGTTGTAAATGCATTATCCCAAAGCTTGAAAATTGAAGTAATCAGAGATGGAAAATTATGGTCCCAAAACTATACCAAAGGGAAACCTACAACCAAACTCAAAGAGTGTGGATCTAAACACAAACGCAAGGGAACAAGCATAACTTTCACACCAGACTTTGATATCTTTCCCAAAGATGCACGTTTTAGACCGCAACAACTATATAAAATGGCTCGATCTAAGGCCTATCTGTTTAAAGGAATTGAAGTTCGTTGGACCTGTAATCCAACTTTGCTCAAAAAACGTGATACCACGCCAGAAAAGGATAAATTGCATTTCCCTGGGGGATTGTTGGATTATCTAGGCTATAAAATGGAGACTTTTACACCCTTAAACGTAACACCTTTTTATGGACAAGCACCAATTAACGGATCAGATGGAAATATAGAATGGGCAGTTTCGTGGTCAAATGATAGCGAAGGTTTTATAGAGTCATTTTGTAATACAGTACCCACTCCCCTGGGTGGAACACACGAAGTTGGCCTAAGGAATGCTCTTACGAAGGGCCTAAGAGGTTACGGGGCTCTGGTAAATAATAAACAAGCAGCAAAAATTTCTTCTGAAGATGTAGTAGGCAGTGCATCTATTGTTTTGTCGGTCTTCATAGAAGAACCGCAGTTTCAAGGGCAGACTAAAGAAAAACTGACTTCTCCCGAAGTTGCAAAACAGATTGAAACTACTATTTCCGACTATTTTGACCACTGGTTATCAGGAGACCCAAATACTGCGAAAATTCTTCTAGAGGAAGTTATAGATAGATGTCTTAACCGAATGCAGAAACGAAGTGAAAAAAATCTTAAAAGGCAAAGTAATACACGAAAACTTAGACTGCCCGGAAAATTATCCGATTGTTCCCAACGAAAGCAAGAAGGTACTGAAATATTTATAGTTGAAGGGGATAGCGCTGGGGGCTCGGCCAAGCAGGCAAGAGATAGATTAACCCAAGCAGTCCTTCCCTTAAGAGGAAAAATATTAAATGTCGCAAGTTCTACAAAGGATAAAATGTATGCTAATCAAGAAATAAAGGACCTAATAGAAGCACTGGGTTGTTATGACGGAAATACCTTTAATCAAGATAATTTACGTTATGAAAAAGTAATCATAATGACTGATGCCGATGTTGATGGTGCTCATATTGCTTCTCTCATTTTAACATTCTTCCTAAAAATTATTCCAGAGTTAATTGAGCAGGGCAACTTGTATCTTGCTCAACCACCCTTGTATAGGATCAGTAAGGGGAAAAATACCTATTATGCAATGGATGAAAAAGATAAGGACAAGATATTAAAAAAACATTTTAAAGATGATACAGGTTTAGAAATAAGCAGGTTTAAAGGTCTAGGAGAAATGCCACCAAGTCAATTGAAGGAAACCGCAATGAACAAAACCACGCGGCAACTACTTCGTGTAACACTGCCCAAAGGTAGGGGCAACCACATTGAAGTATCCAAATTAGTAGATAATTTAATGGGTAAAAAGCCTGAATTTCGACTAGCTTTTATTCAAGAGAAAGCAGGAAATTTAGAACAAAATATGATTGATTTATAACCCCGCCGACTCCTCGGTATCCAGCATAATGTTTAGACATTGTATGGCTTGACCAGAAGCCCCTTTTCCCAAGTTATCAAATACCGCAGATACCACTAATTGTTTTTTTTCTTGATTACCAAAAACAAAAATCTTCATAATATTAGTAGTATTTAGAGATTCTGGATTTAAAAAACTCCTTGAGTCGGAAGACCCCTCCAGACTTTCAACTCTTACAAATTTCTCATTTAAGTAAAATTTTTTGAGTATCTCATGAATACCGCGCAGACTAGACCCAGTGCTGAGAGAATCCACATAAAGTGGTATACTAACTGTCATTCCTCTAAAAAACTTTCCTACACTTGGAACAAAAATCGGGTGCTTTTCTAACCCTGACCTTACTCGAATTTCCTCCAGGTGTTTATGATCAAGACCTAGACCGTAGTGATAAAAACTTACATTACTTTTTTCACCTTTAGGCTCTTCAAATGACGAGATTAATTTTTTTCCACCACCCGAGTACCCTGAAACGGCATTTATTGAAATAGATGTTGTTTTATCCATTAGTCCACTTTCAACCAAAGGATGAAGAATCGCGATCGCTCCGCAGGCATAACAGCCTGGATTAGAAACCCTGTCGGCATCTTTAATTTTTTTTCTATGCCCCGAAGTATATTCTGGAAAGCCATAAACCCATCTCCCATCTGTTCGGAAGGCTATAGACGTATCTATGACACGGGTATTTTTATTTTCGATCAGTGAAACAGACTGACGGGATGCATCTTCAGGCAAGCATAAGATAACTACATCTGCCTGGTTTATAGCATCTCTTTTTGCTGAAATATCTTTGCGGAACTGGGCCTCCAAGCTAATAATATTAAATTCTTTTCTTTCACTTAACCTATCCCTTATCAGCAATCCTGTAGTGCCCGTCTCTCCATCTATAAATATATTTTTTCTAGACATAATTTTTTACTATTAGTGAGTTGAACAAATTGTAATACTAAATTTCATTATCACCAGTCTCTCCACGTACAAGTTCTACCATCCTTTTTAGGCGACTTATATCTAGCACCAAAAGTTCATTCTTATTCCTTTTTATTAGACCTTTACGGGTTAGGTCACTAAACACCCTATTAACTGTCTCCCTAGTCGTACTGACCCTGCTAGCGATATCTCCATGAATTGGAATCGGTCGAATAACTGCTGTATTTTCAGAAACCTCACCTAGCTCCACCAATCGCAAAATTTCTGCATGAACTCTATTATTTGCACCAACAGTAGATAAATCCATAATCCGATTATTTGATATACGCACGATCTTTGCCAAACCATGAAGTATTTTAAGTGTGATAGAGGGTTGTTGTGCGATAAGCTTCAAAAAATCTGATCGAGACAGCCTAGCAACTAACATATCTTCCAAAGCTATAACATTGGCAGACCTGGGCTGTCCATCTATAGCACCCAATTCTCCAAAGTAATCTCCTGGCCCCTTATCGTCAAAAGATACTTCCCTGCCGGTTAGCGAATAATTGACAACTCTAGCCTTTCCGCTGAGTAAAAAATATAAATCAAGGTCTGTGCTGTGTCGGTCTATCAGTTGTTCACTAATGTTGCATTGGTACCATTTACAATCTTGCTCAATGCTACTAAGAGCATCAGCAGACAAGCCTTCAAATAGCTTAATATTTTTTAGGGAACCCGCCTCGACTATATGCATTTCTGCGTACTCCCGATTACTTCAAAGAAACTTTCCTTTTTAGATATGCTACAATCAAAATAGAAACTAATTATCTAATTTACTTATTTTATATACTATTCTTCTATTAGGAATATTAGTTTTTGATTAATAAAAAAACAAAACTAAGTCAGAGATTACCCAAAGCATCATAGGTAGCATATTTATAGAGCTCTGTTAAGGTTGGATAATTATAACAAGTATGTATGAATAAGTCTGCATCTGCTCCCACTAATAAAGCTGTTAACCCAACATGAACCAACTCACTTGCTGATTCACCTATTACATGCACTCCTAACAGTCTCATATCTTTTTTACTAAATATAAGTTTTAGAAAACCTAGCTCATCACCAATAATTTGACCTCTAGCATTCGAATTATAATGTGCCCGTCCTACAACATAAGGAACTTTTTCCTTAACTAGGTCTTCTTCAGTTTTACCAGCCATTGAACACTCTGGAATAGTGTAAATTCCGTATGGTAAAATAGTGGCCAATTCGGTTTTATATTTTAAATCAAAAGCATGAACCATAGCTATTCTAGCTTGCTCCATCGCGGTAGAAGCTAAGGCAGGAAACCCAATAACATCACCCGCTGCGTAAATATGATCTAATTCGGTCTGGTAGAAATCGTTCACGCTCAAGTGACCCCGTTTATTTGGTGTAAGACCAATACCTTCAAGCCTCAGTCCATGGGTGTTTCCATTTCTACCGGAAGCAGCCAAAAGTGTATCAGCTTTAATAGACGTCCCTGTACTTAACTTTATAACAATTTTATCGGTAGCATTTACGTCTTTAATTTCTGATGACAGATGTAAATTTATTCCCAT
>PTLG01000061.1 GCA_002937995.1 Alphaproteobacteria bacterium MarineAlpha3_Bin7
CAATAAAGCAATCCTATCAAGTGAGGTGGAGCAAGAGCTAGAACAACTGCTAAATAACTTGGATAAACATCGCGACAAACTCTCGGTGATTTTGAAACAACTAAATGATGCGCTCGACCACCTAACAGTTTCAAAGCGAGACGCACAAACAGCATTTGAGAATTCAACAAAATTAAAGGCAGAAGAAGAAGCTCTTACTAGACTTCTCGGTTCGAATGATCCAGAGTTATGGCCGCCACTAATAGACTCCCTAACTGTAGATGTAGGTTATGAGGCAGCTCTAGGTGTGGCTTTAGGTGAAGATCTTGCTGCATCGACAAATTCATCTGCTCCGATACATTGGTCAGGAAATACTAATAATAGCTCTAATTCAACTCCTCTGCCATCAGGCACAAAACCACTCAGTGACTACGTCACTGGGCCAAGTGCGTTAGCAAAAAGATTAGAACAAATAGCAGTCGTTAAGGATAGCAAAGTAGGGGCAGTTGTGGCAAAAGAGCTCAAACAAGGCCAAAGATTGGTTGCCCTAGATGGTGGTTTTTGGCGGTGGGATGGTTTCACAGCCAGTTCGGATGCTCCAGTTCCAGCAACTATCCGTTTAGAACACAGAAACCAGCTAAAACATGTTCGTAAAGAACTATTAGAGGCCCAGAGAATTACGGAAGAAAAATTAGATTTGTCAATCCAGGCAGAAACTAATTTTGAAAAATTAAAACTGCAAGAAGCTGAGGCACAAACACTTGTCAGAAACACTGAAGAAACATTTTTGAAGAGTCAAAAGGAATTAAATAAACAACAGACAGATATTTCAGAAAATGCTCTAGCGCTTAGCGCCCAAAGAGAGGCATATAAACAGCTAAAAAAGGAACACGAGGAATCTAAATCTGAACTCGAGGAAATACAAAAAGTGATCGCTGAATCAAATTCAATAAAGCAATTCAGAGATACTTTGGAGGAAAAAAATGTAGAAGTTGAAAAAGCACGGGAAGAATATATATCTGTGAAAAGCTACTTTGATAGTCTTGAAAACAAAGCAAAAGATAGAAATACAAGACTTACTCAGGTTTCATCAGATTTGGAGGCCTGGAATACTAGAAACCATTCTGCTAGAGAACAAATTTCTGATCTGGAGAAGCGAAAACTTACTTTGTCTTCCGAATTAACTAAATTAGATTCTGCTCCAGAACAAATATCAGAAAAAAGACAGAATTTACTAACACAACTGGAGGAAGCAAGAAGGGACAGAAATAAAACCGCTGACGCTCTACTTAGGGCAGAAAAACAGTTATCTGAAGCGGATGAAAATGTTAAGAAGAGTGAGTCAAAGCTAGCCCAACTGAGAGAGGATAAGGTTCGAAGGCAGGCTGAATTAGAACATGCACAACAAACAAACCATGCACTTGAGGAGAGGATACAAGAACAAGTTAAATGTTCAGTTAACCAATTACATGAGCTCGCAAATGTAAAAGAAGAATTGGATCTTCCTGATCTGGTTTCTGCCGAAAACAAAATGGAGAGATTAATAAGAGAAAGAGAAAATATGGGCCCTGTAAACTTGCTAGCTGAGAAGGAGTCTCGAGATCTTATTGAGCAAATTGACACCTTAACCAGTGAACGGAGCGACCTTATCAAGGCTATTGAGAAACTTAGGAATGGGATTTCAGAATTAAACAAGGAAGGAAGAAGGAGACTTTTATCTTCCTTTAATGAGGTAAATAAACACTTCCAGGAACTGTTTATAAGGCTTTTTGGTGGGGGCAAAGCACACTTGACACTTGTAGATTCCGACGATCCACTAGATGCAGGAATTGAAATAATGGCTCGCCCTCCTGGAAAAAGACTTCAAACGCTCTCTTTATTATCGGGTGGAGAGCAAGCCCTTACTGCAATTGCATTGTTGTTCGCAGTATTTCTCACTAATCCGGCACCTATCTGTATTCTAGACGAGGTTGATGCTCCGCTCGACGATCACAACGTAGACCGTTTCTGTCTGTTAGTAGAAGAATTAACCAACTCGTTATCAACAAGATTTGTTATTATAACACATCATCGAATGACAATGGCGAGAGTTGACAGGCTTTTTGGTGTTACCATGGGCGAACGAGGTGTTTCCCAGCTTGTCTCCGTCGACCTCCGTAAGGCAATTGAGTTGAAAGATATCGCTTAATTTTTTCTTTATAATCAATATCTTATGGTATTCATTTTGCTTCTTGACAGCTAGGACATCGCCCCTTATCTTCCGTCGCTGATAGCCTTTTAACACGATTGATTTACCTATTGCTTTAATAATAATAAGATATTGGCTCATTAAAGTATTTGGTATGAAAATGGATGAGAAAAAACACACTATTGTTGAAAAAAATTTCGAGGATCGTCTAAAATACGCGAAATCTAAAACTAAACATAGTGAAAATAATAAGAATAATGAAAAGGAATTGTCTGGGAAGCAGTTGGGATTTAGGATAGGCACAGAACTAATTGCGGCAGTTATTGTTGGTGGTTTGATAGGTTTTGGTTTAGATAGTTGGTTAGGCACAAGACCATGGTTGTTGGTTGTATTTGTATTGTTAGGTAATTTAGCTGGCCTTTGGAATGTTTTCCGAATAACTAGTGGGGAAGGTTACAAAATGGGTTTCAAAGGGAAAAACCTAAATTGAAAATGATCTATGTATCTTAGTTTGATTTGAAGGAGTTTTTATTTTTGTCAAAAGAAAATAGTCCGCTCAATCAGTTTGAAATTCAAACCTTAATTCCAGTTAACCTTGGGTCGTTGGATGCGTCTTTTACCAATTCTTCGGCCTTTATGTTGCTTGCAGTTGCAACTGCTACTGCTTTGATGGTTCTTGCCGTTAGGCCAAAATCTATAATACCTGGTAGATGGCAATTAATCGCTGAATTAGCCTATGAATTTATTGCAAAAATGATTAGTGATAATATAGGTAAGGAGGGGAAACCCTATTTTTCATTTATTTTTGCCATATTCATGTTTGTACTTTTTGGTAATTTTTTGGGCATGATCCCGTATAGTTTTACCTACACAAGTCATATTGCTGTCACTCTTGCAATGGCGCTAGTAATTTTTGTCCTAGTTACTGTGCTTGCCTTTGCCAAACATGGCATAAAATTTTTTAGCTTCTTTTTACCAGAGGGTGTGCCTATATTTTTGGCACCCCTCATGATAGCAATTGAAGTTATATCGTATTTTACTCGACCCTTTAGTCTCAGTATCCGCTTGTTTGCAAACATGATGGCAGGGCATACACTTTTAAAAGTTGTTGGTGGCTTTGTATTTCCGCTAGGTATTCTTGGGGTAGTTCCTGTTGCTGGCCTGGTAGCAATAACAGGATTAGAATTTCTTATAGCATTTCTGCAAGCTTATATCTTTACTATACTAACTTGTATTTATATTAACGATGCAATTCATCTTCACTAATAGGAACACTATTGAATTTTTGGCTACTATTTATTTGAAAGGAAAAAAGTTATGGACGCAGAATCAGCAAAACTCATAGGTGCAGGACTTGCCACTTTAGGTTTCATTGGACCTGGAGTTGGAATTGGTCTTATTTGGGCAGCCCTAATTAACTCAGTTGGACGCAACCCAGCGGCAGCTGGATCTATAACTACTACGGCATGGGTTTCATTTGCTCTAGTAGAGGCACTTGCTATTTTTGCACTTGCAATAGCTTTATTAATATTATTTGGCTAATCTGGTTATATTTGATAATTGATTGGAAAACCTCATTGGAATGTGAATGCCTCAATTAGAATTAGAATACTTTGCCCCCCAAATTATTTGGCTAATAATATCTTTCACTGTGCTATGGGTACTAATGGCGAAGGTTGCACTCCCACGTATAGGACTAATTTTAGAAGAGCGTCAAAAGCGCATTTCTGACAATCTAGCTATGGCTGAAAATCTTAAATTAAATGCTGATGCCGAAATTGAGGCTTATGAAACAGCTATTTCAGATGGCAAAGAGCAAGCGAGAATCATCATTTCTGAGGCTATAAAATCAAGTGCAAGCGAGGCAGAAAAACAAACTCAGGAGCTAAATGTTTCGATCTCTAAAATGTTAAAAGAAGCAGAGAATAGGATAGAGTCGGCAAAATCTAAAGCCTTAGAAAATATTGAGAGTTCGGCAGTAGAAATCACCTCAGATATAATAGGACACCTTACAGATAAAGAATTTGAGGAAACTGAGGTAAAAGTTGCCGTTAAAACGGCAATAAACGAAAAAGGATAACCTAAAGATAATGAGATTAAAAATGTTAGTTATTGAACTAAGGAATTAAATTATGGAGAGTCCTTCACTTTGGGTTGCCATCTCCTTTAGCATCTTCGTTATTGTGTTTGCACGACCAGTGTGGAGGTTTGCAACTGTTGCTCTTGATAAAAGAATTAAAGAAATCAAAGACAGTATTGACGAGGCGACCAAACTCAGAGAAGAAGCACAAGATTTACTTGCGAGTAACAAGCGGAAAGTTGTTGCTGTAGAGAAGGAAGTTGATGACATTGTAAATAAAGCTCGAGAGGAGGCAGAAAATATAAAAAGTAAATTTGGAACAGATCTCGAAACTGCACTTAAAAATCGTCAGAAAATAGCTAATGATCGAATATCCCAAGCCGAATCAGAGGCAATAGAGTCTATTAAACAGATGAACATAGAAATAGCTATAAAAGCTACTGAGGGATTATTACAACAACGTGTTGATAGCAAAGAAAACATTAAAATGATAGATGAAGCCATTGAGGAACTTCCAAACAAATTAGCTGGATGAATCATTCTAATAGTTGTGTATTAATTATCTATCAGGTCTAACCACTCAGCTTCAGTTAAAACTCCAATTCCCAGCTCTTTTGCTTTGGCAAGTTTACTGCCAGGATCACTTCCAATTACGAGATAGTCAGTCTTGTTAGATACTGTCCCCACGACTTTACCTCCGAGTGCTTCAGCTCGTGCTTTAGCCTCTCCCCGCGTCAAAGAGCTCATCGAACCAGTAAAAACAATTGTTTTATCAAATATCCTAGAACTTTGGTCCTGAGCCCCAATATGTTCCTGTATTTGAATTTTTGGCACTAACTTATTTAAAAACTCAAGGTTTTGAGGCTGACAGAAAAAATAAATTAGGTCCTCTGCTATAGAACTACCTACACCATTAATATCTAACAAATCTGAGTAGTTTGTAGAAGACTTGTCAGCAGCATTTATCATCGATTGCGACCAATTTTGATAGTTTTGATAATTCTTTGCCAAAAGACTTGCAACAGCCTGGCCAACTTGCTTTATCCCCAGTGCGTAAATAAATCTATCTAGTGCAATTACTCTTCTATTAGAAATTTCTGTTATTAACTTATCGATTGATAACTCCCCCCAACCCTCTAGAGATATGATTTCTTTCTTATGGGTACTTAAATCAAAAATATCTGCTGCACTTCTGATAAAACCCTGTTCTCGAAATAATATAATATTTTTTTCCCCAAGACCTTCTATATTGAAAGCCTGGCGGGATACAAAGTGCTTTATACCTTCTAAAGCCTGTGCGCTGCATATTAGCCCACCAGTACATCTTCGGGCAGCTTCACCCGATGTTTTAATAGTCAAACTATCACAAACGGGACACTTTTCTGGCATTATAAAGGGTGTTGATTGCTCTACTCTTTGTTCCTTAATAACTCTTAAAACCTGGGGTATAACATCACCTGCCCTTTGGATATCAACGGTATCACCAATTCTTATATCCTTCCGCTCCACCTCTTCTTCATTATGCAATGTAGCTTTCGATACCAAGACTCCACCGACATTAACAGGCTCCAGTGATGCTACTGGTGTAAGCGTCCCTGTGCGACCTACTTGAACAAATATATCAACCACTTTTGTCCTGACCTGCTCTCCGGGAAATTTATGAGCAACGGCCCATCGCGGTGCCCGACTAAGAAAGCCCAGCCTTTCCTGCCAGTCTAACCTATTGACCTTGTAAACGATGCCATCAATATCGTACTCTAACCCACTACGCTGAAAACTTATATTTTCATAATAACTCATAAGTTTTCCTACCGACTCACAAACCTGTGATAAAGGGTTAACCGCAAAGCCCCATTCTTTTAGCCTTTCAAGCAAACCCCACTGGCTATCCGCTACTGGCTTTGAAAATACAGGGACGGCGTAAGCAAACATTCTTAGAGGTCTTTTGCTGGTAACTCTCCAATCGAGCTGTCTTAATGAACCAGCCGCAGCATTACGTGGATTGGCAAAAACTTTTTCATTAGTTTCAGATTGCCGATGGTTTAACTCAATGAAATCATTTTTAGTCATATAGATTTCGCCCCTAACCTCCAACAACTCTGGAAAATCACCCGTCAGTTTTTTAGGCACCTGGTCAATTACCATAACATTTCTTGTTACATTCTCCCCTTCTATTCCATTTCCTCTTGTTGCTCCAGTGACCAGAGTGCCGTTTTCATATTTTAATGAAATTGAAAGACCATCTATTTTCGGTTCCGCCACTATTTCCACTAATAAATCTGGATTGTCCCTTAATTCAACCAAAAATCGCCTAATCCCCTCTATAAAACTATTAAGGTCCTCCCGAGAAAATATATTTCCTAGGGATAACATAGATTTTTCATGAACTATTTTACTAAAACCAATATCTGCGGTAGCTCCAACATATAGTGATGGATCATCCTCTCCTTTTAGATTTGGAAACCTGGATTCTATCGCCGTAATTCTAATTCGAAGTTTATCATACTCATAATCAGATATAATTGGAGCATCATCGCTATGGTAGGAAATATCATGCTTTCTTATCTGCTCTTTAAGGATAATAATTTCCCTAGAAGCTTGGCTCTCTGTTAATTCCTCTACATTAATAACTTTAAAGCCTTCAGTTGTTGACATTACCCCCACCAAAAATTAGTTTCTCAGCCGCCGCTCGGGCCTCTTCGGTAATTTTTTCTCCAGATAACATCCTCGCAATTTCCTCTTTCCTTTGATCATCATCAAGGTTTCTTAATATAGTTTTAGAATATTGGCTATTCTCACTTTTTGCTACATTCCAGTGCATAGTTGCCTTGGCTGTTACTTGTGGAGAATGAGTAACAACTAAAACCTGCGTATTGCTACTCAGTAACAGCAACCTCTCACCTACTGCAGATGCTGTAGCTCCTCCTATACCAGAGTCTACTTCATCAAAAATAATAGTTCCTGGTGATTTAGCACCAGCCAAACATACTTTTAAAGCGAGCATTAATCTTGCTAGCTCCCCTCCTGAGGCTACTTTATGAATTGGACCAAGTTGCGTATTTGGATTTGTTTTAACCAAAAACTCTATTCTCTCGCAGCCCTTCTCGCTCCATTCCTTCTCTTGCAATGGATCAGCACTAACAACAAATTGGGCACTTCCTAATTTCAGAGGACCTAGCTCGTCAGTAACATCACCCCCAAGTTTCTTGCTTGCCTTTTTTCTGGCTTTAGTAAGGTTTTGGGCTGTTTCTTGAAAGTCCTGTCGTCTTTTCTCTACTTCTTCCTCTAAATCCTCTATTTTTGAGTCTATTTCACCTAGATCGTTGATCTGCGTTTCTAATCTAGCTTGAAGATCAGATAACTCGTCTACCGTAGTACTATGTTTTCTAGCTAATGACTTTAACGCAAAAAGTCTATCTTCCACGAGCTCGAGTTCGCCTGGCTCCGCGTCTAAACTATCAATCAAATTTTCTAACTCCGTAGCTGCTTCGTTCGTCTCAATTATTGAGCGCTCAAGAGCACTATACACAACGTCAAGCTTACCCCCAGATTTATCTAGCACTTTCTCGATCTGCCCCAAATTAGATCGAAGGTTATCATTTATACCGTTTGTATCCTCTAGGTTTTTAAAAATGTCGTTTATAACAGTTCGTAATTCCTCTGAGCTCATTAAAAACTTTCTTCTAGAAGTTAACTCCTCTTCCTCATTTTTTTTTGGCTCAATCTCGTTTAGTTCTTTCAGTGTATAAATGAGGAGTTCCTCCTCATCTTTAAGAGTTTCGTATTCTCTAATACGGGTACTTAGCGTGTCTTTGGCTTTCCTCCAGGACCTATATTCTTTTGCCGTTTTTGTAACGATATTTTGAAGTTTTGCATATTCATCAAGAATTGATTGGTGATTAGCTGGATCTAACAGACCATATATATCGAATTGGTTGTGTATTTCTATTAATCGTCCACCAACTTGTCTCAAAAGCCCGACGCTAACAGGAACGTCATTTATAAATGCTCGCGACCTTCCCCCCAAGTTCAAAATGCGCCTTAAAATTAGTTGGGATTGAATATCTATACCATTTTCTAATAAAATATGTTTTGTACCGTCATCCAGATCTAATTCAAATTCTCCCGAGATGGAGCACTGATCAAAGCCAGTCTGAATATATTCTGCCCCTCCTCTCATTCCAACCATCAACCCAATAGCATCAACCAATATTGATTTTCCAGATCCGGTCTCTCCGGTTAACACGCAAAGTCCAGATGTAAATTCTATCTCAAGATTATCTATGAGAAGAAAATTACTAATTGATAGATTTTTAAGCATTTCTATAGATAATTATCACCGAAAATACCAAGATTAGTCAAATGGCCAATACCATTTAGACTTCTTCTTTCCTTCTATTTTTACCTGTTTTTCTGTTTCAGAACTCTCTTTTTCTTCGGCAAATGGCCAGTACCATTTAGTTTTGTTATCTGTTTTAATTTTTACACTTCTTTCTATTTTTACCTTTTCCTCTTTTTGAATGCTCTCCTTATCATTTGTAAATGGCCAAAACCATTTTGAATTTTTTGCTCTTTCTAAATCACCTTTTTTACCGCCAACAAGCCCATAACTATCGTAATACCACTCATTTCCAGGGAAATTAAAACCCAGAACCGCTGCAGCTTTTTTTGCTTCCTCCTTCATACCAAGAGCAGTATATGTCTCGGTTAATCGGTGCAAAGCTTCTGCGACGTGTGTAGTTTTCTGGTAGTTTTTGGTTACTAACAGGAACCGATTTATAGCAGCAAGGTAATTACCTTTATTTTGATAATATCTTCCTATTTGCATTTCTTTCCCCGCCAAGTGATCTAGTGTTAAGTCTATCTTAACCTCGGCATCTCTAGCGTATTTTGAATTTGGAAAACGGACAATTAGATCTTTTAGGGACTTCATTGCATTCTCTGTCATCTGCTGATCTCGCTTAACGTCGGAAATCTGCTCATAATAACAAAGTGCTTTCAGATAATATGCATAGGGTGCGTCTTTACTAACTGGATGAAGCTGTATGAATCGGTCTAAGGTAAGGATAGCATCATCGTACTCATTCTTCATATAACTAGAATATGCTGACATCAGTTGAGACTTTAGAGCCCAAATAGAATAAGGGTGCTGTCTTTCCACCTCTGTAAACGCTTTCGCGGCCGTTTTATATTTTTTCTCCTTTAAATGCCCCAAAGCTTCATTATAAAGTACCTCTGCGGGCTTCTCAGTATACTCATCTGGCTCTACTTTAGAACAACCGAGTAAAAGTATAAAAACAAACAGCAGTTTTATTATCGCTTTAAACCTTTTACGTTCTAACAATTACACCTCTTACTATTAAAGATCTGTCGTCTGTTCAATGAGTAGTCACTCTAATAACCCGCAAGTTATCATCTAAACAAAACTAATACAAATAAGGTAAATGTGACTAAAATTATTTCTAAATGGCGGCGGCTAAATTTGCTGTCTCGCCTCGTTAGACTCTAAATTATTACTTTTATTAACAAGGTCCACCAATTTCCATGCAGACCTGTCCGCAAAAAGAGCCTTAAGCAATACATTATTCATATGATGACCTGCCCTAAACCCAGCATATTTTCCTAGGATTGGATAACCAGCTAAATATAAATCTCCCACTGCATCCAAGACCTTATGTCTAACAAATTCGTCTGAGTACCTTAAGCCACCATCATTAAGAATTTTCTCACCATCTACAACAACTGCATTATCCAAAGTCCCACCAAGAGCTAGTCCAGAAGCCCTTAGGGCCTCAACTTCTTCCATAAAACCAAACGTACGAGCTCTAGCAATTTCCTTTTTAAATGCTCCATTTTCAAGCCCGATGGAAATCTCTTGCCTAGATACCGCCTGTTGTTCAAACTCTATCTCAAAACCTACAGAAAAGGCGGAATGAGGAGACAATTCTGCTGTTTTACCATTGGAGCTGACTTTCACTGGCTTTAAAACCTGCAAAACCTCTCTTGATTGGTCCAAATCCTTTACCCCAGCACACTCTATCAAAAACACAAATGGTTGAGAGCTTCCATCCATTATTGGGACCTCTGTATCATTTATCTCCACAATTACATTATCAATATGGCAGCCTGACAAGGCTGCCATCAGATGTTCAATAGTAGCAACCGATACTCCTTCAGAATTACCTATGGTTGTACACATCTTAGTATCTATCACATTGTCCCAAGAAGCTTTAATCTCTGGGGAGCCCTCAATATCTGATCTCACAAATAATATGCCCGTATTTTGATTAGCTGGTTTGAGTGTCAAGGAAACCTTCTTTCCCGAGTGCAAAGCGATGCCTGCGCAACTAACCTGCCGCCTAATTGTGGTTTGCCTAATTGGCTCACTAGCCACACTTAGGTGAGGCTGATTAATGGAAACCTTGCCAATTTTGCTATGCTCCTCAAAGGCAATATTATGCTTCATTTAACACATACCATCTTAGTTCTGAGCTGTGATGCATTTGGAGTGACAATTAATACATACACTATAAGGCTCTCATACTGTTATAAGTTCCTACCAGCAGTTCGAACCACTCTCAAATCAATAATTATTGCAATATATTTCTAAAAAATATCAGGTATTTCAGTTTGCCTGACGCCTTAAAAAGGCCGGTATTTCTAGCAAATCCTCGTCTTCATCACTATCTATGATATTAGTATCATCCTCTACTCCCTCAAATATTGAATTTGTGACCTGCCCATCATTTGCCTCGTTTGTAACTTGATTCGCTTCCTGCAGCGTTTTTCTATCATTTTTCATCTCTTCTTCGTGACTGTTTTCCATTGTATTTTGTATCCTATTTTCATTTTCGTCTAATTCCTCAGCACCCGAGCGTTCAGGAGTGTTAGAAACTTGAGAAACATCTGATTGATTTAAATTGTTATCCGAATTCAACTCGTTATTAGACTCACTTTTTACACTTAGTTCTTCATCTACTGCTTCAACTTTGTTGCTCCTAACTAACCGCGGTAAAACTATATCCATTATACTTTTTGCTGATTTTGGACGCTCAATCTCGCTAGATGCAATATCCCTTGTAGCAGACAAGTTAGTATTTAAAGTAGTAGTATTATTTTGTGCGGGTACCGTATAAGGTGCGCGCTCTTCTGACTTCTCTGTTTCTATTGACTGTTTTTCAATCGCCACGCTAGGCTTAGTTTCATCTATATGATCTATTAGGTCAGTTTGGCTATCTTCGACAGCCTTAACCTCTGAGGAATCTAGAGAACTATTAGTAGAATCCAGCTGAGAATCGCGCAATTCAACTTCTGGCTCTCTTTTTGATAGAACTTCTGCTCCATCTTCCCTAGCTCCGTTGTCTCGATTCACTAAATTAACTTCATCTACTCCTTTGGGTTCCCAAGAAACTTCCTGATCACTCTCTATACCTGTTGCTACAACAGATACCCTTACTCGACCGTCAAGGCCTTCCTCAAATGTAGAACCAAAAATTATATTTGCGTCTCCTGCTACTTCATCGCTAATTCTATTTGCTGCTTCATCAACTTCAAATAATGTTATATCCTTGCCAGCTGTAATATTTATGAGAACACCTCTAGCCCCTTTCATAGAAGTATCATCCAACAGAGGATTGGCTATGGCAGCCTCTGCCGCTTCAATTGCCCTTCTGTCCCCCTCCGCCTCTCCAGTACCCATCATTGCCTTTCCCATTTCGCTCATAATTGATCGTATGTCTGCGAAATCTAAATTTATCAGTCCAGGCATAACCATTAAATCAGTTACTCCTCTGACTCCGGAATATAAAACGTCATCAGCCATCTTAAATGCATCAGCAAATGTAGTATTTTCATTAGCAACCCTGAATAAATTTTGATTTGGTATCACTAACAAAGTATCTACATATTGTTGCAGCTCATTTAGGCCTGCTTCAGCAATATCCATCCGTTTTGCACCTTCAAAAGAAAAAGGCTTGGTAACAACCCCCACGGTTAAAACACCGTTATCTCTAGCAGCTTTAGCAATGACTGGAGCTGCCCCTGTGCCAGTACCTCCACCTAAACCTGCAGTTACAAAAACCATGTTCACATCTTTGAGATGATCTAATATATCTTCAAGTGACTCCTCGGCCGCCGCTTTTCCAATAGATGGATTTGAACCTGCACCAAGGCCCTTTGTTACTTCTACACCAATTTGAATTCTTCTATCGGATGC
>PTLG01000062.1 GCA_002937995.1 Alphaproteobacteria bacterium MarineAlpha3_Bin7
TTATCAAGAGAAAACTTTTGCTGCCGGAAAAATTCCAGGAGGTTTTTTTAAAAGAGAGGGAAGGCCGACGGAAAAGGAAACTTTAACCTCTAGATTGATTGATAGGCCCATTAGACCTCTTTTCGCCGATGGTTATAAAAATGAAACGCAAGTAATTTGTACCGTTCTCTCCCACGACCTAGAGAACGATCCGGATATAGTTGCCTTAATAGGGTCATCGGCTGCATTAACAGTCTCTGGTATTCCTTTTATGGGACCATTGGGTGCCTGCAGGGTTGGCTATGCTAATGACAAATACATTTTAAACCCGAAGAACGAAGAGCTGGAAGGGTCTGAGTTAAATTTAGTTGTAGCAGGTACGCGTGATGGTGTTTTGATGGTTGAGTCAGAAGCCAATGAGTTGTCCGAAGAGATTATGCTTGGAGCAGTTGTATTTGGTCACAAAGCTTATCAGGAAGTTGTTAATGGAATAATTGAGCTAGCGGGGGCTTGTGCAAAAGAACCTTGGGAACTTCCTAGCCCCCCTGAAGCTCTGTCAGGTGTTGAAGACTCGGTAAGAAAGATAGCTGAATCTGAATTAAGATTGGCTTATAAAGAGACCGAGAAAGTTGCAAGACAAGAGAAAATAGCCAACGCTAAAATACAAGCCAAAGAGGGGTTGGTAGAAAACGAAGAAATAGAGGAATCTTGGATAGAAAACGCTTTAAAAAAACTTGAAAAAGATATTGTCAGGCGCGACATATTGGATACTGGTGTCAGAATAGATGGAAGAGATACGTCCACAGTGCGACCAATAAACTGTGAAGTTGGTATCCTGCCACGTGCACACGGGAGCGCCTTGTTTACACGCGGAGAAACCCAGGCTTTGGTAGTAACTACACTTGGAACTGGTCAAGACGAGCAGATTATTGATAGCTTAGAGGGAGAATACCGGGAGAATTTTATGCTCCACTACAATTTTCCTCCTTATTCAGTTGGTGAGGCTGGGCGTATGGGCGGACCCGGTCGAAGAGAAATAGGGCATGGAAAACTAGCTTGGAGGTCCCTAAGTGCCTTGCTACCTGACAAAGAGAATTTTCCCTACACTACAAGAGTTGTCTCCGAAATAACTGAGTCAAACGGTTCCTCATCTATGGCAACCGTTTGCGGCACATCGCTCTCCCTAATGGATGCCGGCGTTCCTCTTGTGAGGCCGGTAGCTGGAATAGCAATGGGTTTGATCAAGGAGGATGATGGTGTTGCTGTTATTTCCGATATCTTAGGGGATGAGGATCACCTGGGAGATATGGATTTTAAAGTTGCGGGTACTGATGAAGGTGTAACCGCGTTGCAGATGGACATAAAAATTACCTCTATAACTGAAGAAATTATGAAGTCTGCTCTGGAACAAGCAAGGGAGGGTCGGCTGCATATTCTAAAAGAAATGGAGAGTGCTTTATCCTCAGCTAGGGAAAATGTTAGCGAGAATGCGCCGAGAATTACTATTATAAATATATCAAAGGATAAAATCAGAGAGGTAATTGGGCCTGGTGGTAAAGTAATAAGAGAGATATGTGAGAATACTGGGGCAAAAATTGATATAGAGGATGATGGTACAATCAAAATAGCCGCTGTTGACGAGAGTGCTTCCGAAGCTGCGATGAAGGAAATTCAGTCTATAGTAGCTGAGCCAGAGGTGGGGGTTATTTATGAAGGAAAGGTTGTAAAAACAGTAGATTTTGGGGCTTTTGTAAATTTTTTGGGAACAAAGGACGGCTTGGTCCATATTAGTGAGCTAAAACCAGAGCGGGTTGAAAAAACAACTGACGTTGTAAATGTTGGCGATCAGGTAAAGGTAAAATTGATAGGTATTGATGATAGAGGTAAGGTAAAATTGTCTATGAAGGCAGTGGATCAGACCTCTGGCGAGGAAATATAAGGGCCGATTGTTGTTTCTGCTTTCTGCATCATGCGTTAATTTTGAACGCTAATACTGGTAATGAATTAAATATTCGCCTTTTACCAATTTCATACATATATATATTAGTGTAGGGTTTTCTGTAGTGGCGTCATGTTGAGAATTTGTTTTTTCTTTTGGTGTGGGGAGCACGATGGCTGATATTAGGTTGCCAAAACACGAGAATGTTGATTTTCAGTCAAAAAAAACATTCTCCAATAAAGATCTCATAGAATGTTCCAGGGGTCTTTTGTTTGGTGAACATAATGCGCAATTGCCAGCTCCGCCAATGCTGATGTTTGACTCTATATCCAATATAGAAAAAGAAGGCGGAGCTTTTAATAAAGGGCAGATAGATGCTGAGTTGGCCATAAAAAAGGATTTATGGTTTTTTGACTGTCATTTTATAAATGATCCAGTTATGCCGGGCTGTTTTGGCTTAGATGCGTTATGGCAGCTTACGGGGTTTTTCTTGGGTTGGTTAGGTTGTTCGGGAAGGGGTCGCGCATTTGGCGTCGGCGAGGTAAAATTTACTGGCCAGATAACCCCGGAGGTTAAATTAGTAAGTTACCATATTGACATAAAGCGAGTTATAAAAAGACAAGTTTCTCTGGCTTTTTCAGATGGTGAAGTTTTTGCGGATGGGGAATCGGTCTATACTGTAAAAAATATGAAAGTTGGTACATTTGTGCCAGAAGAATGAGGATTATAAAAATTGGCTAGAAAAGCAGTGGTAACAGGTATTGGTATTATTTCTAGTTTAGGAGATAATGCGAAAGAAGTTTTGACCTCCTTAAAAGAGTGCAAGTCGGGGATATCATATAGCGAGGAATATGCTGAAAGAGGTTTTCGAAGTCATGTTTATGGAATGCCTAAAATAGACCTAAATGATGCCTTAGACCGGAAAAATAAACGTTTTATGGGTGACGGGGCAGCATACAATTACCTGTCTATGGAGGAGGCTATAACAGACTCGGGACTCTCAGAAGAGCAGGTCTCTCACGAAAGAACTGGTCTGATAATGGGTTCTGGTGGCCCATCAACCCGCAACCTAATACAAGCTGCTGACACTGCCCGGGAACGCGGCCCAAAGAAGGTGGGGCCTTTTATGGTGCCGAGAACAATGTCTAGTACCAATTCAGCAACTTTGGCTACACCCTTCAAAATAAAAGGGGTAAATTACTCAATAAGTTCGGCCTGTTCCACTAGTGCGCATTGTATAGGAAACGCGGCTGAATTGGTTCAATGGGGGAAACAGGATATTGTATTTGCAGGTGGTGGTGAGGAGCTACATTGGACAATGTCTGTTTTGTTTGACGCTATGCCTGCACTTTCATCAAGTTATAATGACGCACCAAAAAGAGCTTCCAGAGCTTTTGATGCCAATAGGGACGGTTTTGTAATAGCGGGCGGAGGAGGGGTAGTAGTAATTGAAGAGTATGAACATGCCAAAAATAGGGGTGCACGGATCTATGCGGAAGTAGCTGGCTATGGTGCCACTTCCGATGGTTTTGACATGGTTCAGCCATCTGGAGAAGGGGCAATACGTTGTATGCAGATGGCTATGGAAACATTAGACCAACCAATTGATTATATAAATACTCACGGAACCAGTACGCCCGTCGGGGACATAAAGGAGCTTCAGGCAATAAGGGAGGTTTTTTCAGGCAAAAACCAAATACCGCGGTTTAATTCCACAAAGTCTCTTTCTGGACACTCTCTTGGTGCGGCGGGTGTGCATGAAGCAATTTATAGTTTGCTTATGATGGACAATGATTTTATTTGTGAATCCGCTAATGTCGAAGAACTTGAGCCGGAGGCTGAGGATATGCCATTAGTTCGATCGCGGCAGGACAGTGCTGGTTTAGGGGCAGTTTTATCAAATAGTTTTGGTTTTGGTGGAACTAATGCTAGCCTAGTTTTTAAGCGGCCAGAGTAAGAGTGTTCTCTATATTTCAATAAAGTAGAAACTAATGACAGATTCAAATTATAGAGCTTTAGCAGGTAAGCGTGGCCTGATTATGGGTGTTGCCAATGAGCGTTCTATTGCATGGGGAATAGCTGAGGTTTTGCAACAACACGGAGCAGAATTGGCTTTCACGTACCAGGGTGAACTTATGGAAGCCCGGCTTAGGCCATTGGCAGAAGGCCTTGGTTCAGAAATAGTGTTGGCGTGTGATGTTAGTGTAGATGGAGAGATTGAAAGCACCTTTGATAAAATCAGAAAAAGTTGGGGTGGTTTGGATTTTGTTGTACATTCCTTAGCATACTCGGAAAAAGAAGAATTGAGTGGGGAGTATTTAAACCTGAGCAGAGAAAATTTTGTAAAAACATTGGAAATATCATGTTTTTCTTTTACTCAGGTGGCAAAGCTTTCAGTGCCATTATTTGAACTGAGCGGCGGCGGTTCTTTGCTAACTTTAACTTACCTCGGTGCAGAGAGGGTGGTCCCAAATTATAATGTAATGGGGGTAGCCAAGGCGTCTCTTGAGATGAGTGTTAAATACTTGGCGGCTGATTTAGGGGGTCTTAATATAAGGGTAAATGCCATATCAGCTGGGCCAATGAGAACCTTAGCGGGAAGTGCTATTAGTGGAGCCAGAAAAATTTATTCATGGACAGAGAAGAATGCCCCTCTTCGTCGCCCAGTCTTTAAGAGAGAGGTGGGCGATGCGGCTTTGTACCTAGCTAGCCCTCTATCCTCTGGAGTAACCGGAGAAATACTCCACGTTGACTCGGGTTATAACATAATAGGCATTCCCAAGTAATCCGATGTGGTTTGTCAAAAACAAATAAGCTTAAATAAGTTTAAAAGATTTGCTACAAAGTTTGACAGCATTAATGGTGGTGACTATATAATCAGTAATAAATTATAACAATAAAACAGGCCTCTGGCCGACTAGTGTTTTTTAATTAATATACGAATGGAGTAGCAAAATGCCTTCCCTAAAAGGAACACAAACTGAACAAAATTTGAAAGATGCATTTGCTGGAGAGTCACAAGCAAATCGCCGTTATTTATACTTTGCACAAAAAGCCGACGTAGAGGGCTATAATGATGTTTCCACAGTTTTTAGGTCGACAGCTGAAGGGGAAACCGGACACGCTCATGGTCATCTAGAATACCTAGAGGAGACTGGCGATCCAGCTACAGGAGAGCCAATTGGAAACACGTCGGATAACCTAAAGGCCGCTGTTGCAGGGGAGACCCACGAATACACTGATATGTATCCTGGTATGGCCAAAACTGCGAGAGAAGAAGGTTTTGAGGAAATCGCAGATTGGTTTGAGACATTAGCCAAAGCTGAAAAATCGCATGCTGGTAGGTTCCAAAAGGCTCTAGACAATCTCTAAAACCTTTTGTGCAGTTACTTGTAATAGCTTTTTAGTTAGTGTTGCAGTTATGAATATACTACTATGAGAGAGGGTGGCCTAGACGCCCCTGTTCGCCATTGTATTGATTGGGAATCGGACGATTTTACGGACCCGCAACTTGTACATTCCGAGCTGCGGCGGGTTTTTGATATATGCCACGGTTGTCGCAGGTGCTTCAATCTTTGCGACTCCTTCCCTACACTCTTTGACATGATAGATGGCTCGGAAACCGGTGAACTAGACTCTGTACCTGATGAAGAGTTTAAGAAGGTTGTTGATGGCTGCACATTGTGTGACATGTGCTTTATGACAAAATGTCCGTATGTGCCGCCTCACGAATTCAACCTAGATTTTCCTCATCTCATGTTGCGCTATCGAGCCATGGAATTTGATCAGGGGAAAGTAGGGTTTGTAGAAAAAGAAATAACCAAAACGGATAGGAACGGAAGACTAGCATCCAAACTGGCAGTTTTAGTGAATTGGGTTTCCAGCGTTGACAAAACCTTTTTTCGTCTAATTTTGAAATGGATGTTAAACATTCATGTGAAGGCTAAGTTACCAAAATTTAATTGGACTGGGTTTTCTGCGCTTTCTTCACCTGGCAAGGGAGTGGAAGATGGGCCAGTGAATAGAAAAGTAGCAATCTACCAGACCTGTTTCGTTGAGTATAATAATCCTAAAATCGGGCTGGCCGCTGAGCAGGTTTTGAAGAAAAATGGTATCGAGGTGGTTAATGTTTATCCTGAGTGTTGTGGCATGCCACAATTAGAACATGGGGATATTAAAAGTGTAGCAGATAAAGCAAAAAAAATAGCTTCTGAGCTGGTGAAGTGGATAGACGATGGATATGATATCGTTACCTTGGTGCCCTCGTGTAGTCTGATGTTAAAATTTGAGTGGCCATTATTATTGCCCAACGAACCGTTAATCAATAAACTAAGCAAGTCCACCTATGATATCTCAGAGTATGTGGTTGATGTCTGCGGGAAAGAGTCAATGGAAAAAGGGCTAACGAAGATCGAGGGCGGTGTAACCTTACATCAAGCCTGTCATGCAAGGGCTCAGAATATGGGGCCTAAATCTTTAGAGATGTTGCGTTTTATACCAGAAACTGAAGTGCAGGTGGTAGAAAGGTGTTCAGGTCATGGTGGTACATGGGGGTTTATGAACAACAATTTCGATACAGCAATTAAACAAGGAAAGCCCGTTGTGAAGAAAATTACCGAAACGCAGACCAGTAATGTGGTCTCAGAATGTCCATTAGCAAGAGACCATATTATACAGGGGTTTGAAGCAACGAGTGATGACGATTCTGACAAAATGGTGAATGATATCAGTCATCCGATAGAATTACTGGCAAAATCTTATGGAAAATAGAGTTATGGAACAATTAAAAACAACAATTACACGAGAAGATATACTTGATGGATCCGTTTACGAGGAGCAAAGGGAAGAGCAGCGGCAGAGAATTTGGAAAATAAAAAACAATAGGCGTCTCTCTGTGGGACCCCACGCCACCTTTTATTTTGAGAGCTATGATACCATGTTATACCAAATTCACGAAATGGTTCGCATAGAAAAGGGCGGTGAAGATCAAATCCGTGATGAGTTGGAGGCTTACAATAGTCTGGTTCCATCGGGAAAAGAGTTTGTGGCAACTTTAATGTTTGAGATAAACGACCCTGACTATCGTACCCAGATTTTGAACGGTTTGGGTGGCGTGGAGGAGGCTATTGAGCTAACAATTGACGGTTCTTCAGTTAAGGCAAGTCCAGAAACAGATCTGGATAGGACTAAAGAATCGGGTAAGACATCTGCCGTTCATTTTGTGCGCTTTGAATTAACACAGGAAATTATTAACAAAATTAAACAAGATAAGCCAAAAGTGGTAATTTCTATTGATCACCCTAATTATGGTCACGCCGCAACGTTGGCAAAAGATACGTTGGCAGAGTTGAAGAGGGATCTAGCCTGGTAGATTTTTTCTAATTAATTTATTGCTTCCCTTTGGTTTACTCCCCAAAATTCGACTCTGCGGAGCCAACCCTCATATACGTCAGCTGTTATTTTGCACCAACCACTATCTTTAGAGCAGTAGGAAACCTCGGCTATTACTCTAGGCTCGATGCGTGCTAGAGGTTGGGAGTTGCTATCTGGCTTTAACCTTAGTGTTCTAGTTTGTTGAGTAATGATAACCGTACGTTTGCTGCTTAACTGAGTTTTATGCATCCAACCCTCAGTACCCTTAAAATCTCTGATTTGCCGCCAGGTTCTCCCAAATTCTGCTATTATTTCAACAGGCATATGCTTTCTTTTATATAACCACCGCACTGGATAGTTTGCGCCTGGGCCCGACCTAAGTCTCACCGTGTCAAAGCGAAGTGATACAAATCTTGGTAAGGGCAAGCCTGAACTGACATTTGTTTTCTCGGCCGACGATTGTTTTTGTGCAGATACCCCGAGTGGAGAAAACGAAAATATAAGTATCAAAACGACAAAGGCTATAAATATTTTATTCATCTAGCCACTATTTCCTATGATTGATTTTAGTTATTGTTGGGTTCAGTCCACAAAGAGGGCAATTGGGATCAGGTGGCAAGCTAATTTTTCTAAATTCGTTACACAGTCCATCTACAATAAAAAGAGACCCTGAAAGAGATTTGCCAAAACCTACTATTTCTTTAATAACTTCGGTTGCCTGAATTGAACCAACTACTCCGCAAAGGGCTCCCAGGACTCCTGTCTCAGCACAACTGATTGTATTTTCCTGTGGAGGCGAGTGTGGGACAAAACATCTATAACATGGGTGCAAGCTAGAACCTTCTTTTCGTTGAAAAGCCTTGAAGGTACTAATTTGACCATCAAATCTATTAATCGCCGCTGAGACTAGTGGCTTTTCGTATGCGTAGCAACTATCGTTTACTACCAACCTGGTATCAAAGTTATCAGAGCCGTCTGCAACGATATCGTACTTGCTTATTAATTGTCCAGAATTGAGAGAGTCTAACCTTTCATTATGAACATTTATTTGAATATCGGGATTAATTCTTAACGCACATTTTTTAGCGCTCTCAACTTTCGGGTTTCCAATTTCTTCAGAATTATGGGAAATTTGCCTCTGTAAATTGCTCAGTTCCACAACATCATCATCTACTATTCCAATGGTCCCCACACCTGCTGCTGCTAAATAAAGTATATTAGGGGAACCTAAGCCGCCTGCACCAATAATTAAAACCTTGGCCCGGTTTAAGCGTTTTTGTCCTGGCCCACCAACCTCTTTTAGTAGAATGTGTCTACTATAACGCTCTAAATATTCCTCTGTTATTTCCATTTTTGCTCTAAATTAAGTATTTGGCAGCCCATCAAAAAGGCTTGTGGAGAGATACCTCTCAGCAAAAGAAGGCAGTATACTAACAATTAATTTTCCAGCCATCTCCTCTTTTTGTGCTAGCTCAATAGAAGCCGCTATAGATGCGCCAGAGGATATACCAATCGGGATTCCTTCCAATTTTGCCATTTTTCGGGCTGTAGCAAAAGCTGTTTCATTTGCTATTCTTATTACCTCGTCAACTATTTCTGTATTTAAGTTGTCCGGAACAAAACCCGCCCCTATTCCCTGTATTTTGTGGGGTCCAGGGCTTCCCCCAGAAAGAACTGAACTATCTTCTGGTTCGACTGCCACAACTTTAAAATTTTGTTTTCTAGATTTTAAGACTTCCCCCACACCGGTCAGGGTGCCACCTGTACCAACACCCCCCACTATAACATCTACCATACCGTCAGTATCATGCCAGATTTCCTCAGCTGTTGTGGTTCTATGAATCTCAGGGTTGGCTATATTGCTAAATTGTTGAGGCATTATAGCTCCCTTATTTTTTTTCAGAAGTTTTTCAGCGCGGATAATTGCCCCGCTCATCCCTTCTTGGGCTGGAGTTAATATAATCTCGGCACCCAAGAGATTGAGCATCTTTCTTCTTTCAACGGACATACTATCTGGCATGGTTAGAATTAAGCGGTAACCTTTTGCTGCGCATACAAAAGCTAGCGCAATACCAGTATTACCAGACGTAGGTTCTACAACAATACCGCCTGGTTTTAGCTCACCACTTTCTTCGGCAGCATTAATCATGGCAAGACCTATCCTATCTTTTACAGACGAAAGTGGATTAAAAAACTCGCACTTACAAACTATCGTAGCCTTACAATTAGCTTCTTCAGTAATCCTATTTATCCGAACAAGAGGGGTCATTCCGACAGTATCAAGAATACTTTCGTATATTTTTCTTCTATAAGACTCAGTGCTGGCGTTAGCTGACGTATTCATTCATTTTTCCGATAGTTTAAACAATCAAAATTAGATATTGAAATCTAAGTTACTATTTAGGTTGCGCTGTACATTGAGTGTGTTTGCTCGTAAACATAGGTCTTCAACTGAAACTTTATTTAATTTTTCCATGATTATAAGATTCAAATCATCCCATACGGGGGTAATTACTTTTTTGCATAAGTCTGACGAAATAGAAGACATTGTGGGCTCTAATTTTTCAGAATTATTTATTATTGTTACAATTTCCCCTAAGGTTATTCTTCTCCGCTCCTTAGCCAAAATATATCCCCCTTTAGGCCCCCTAACACCAACAAGGATATTAGCCTTAACTAACACCTGGAGAGTTTGCTCTAAATAACGCTGTGGGGTTCCTTGTCTACTTGTTATTTCGCTACTTCTTACAGGTTCACCAGAGGAGTTATAGGCAATATATACAACTGCTTCGATAGCAGAGATTACTTTTTTTGATAAATTAAACATAACTATTATTCATCTTTTCCTGTTCCTGTAGAACCAAAGCCACCTTCTCCTCTGTTTGTTGTTCCCAGATTTTCCATCTCATCCCAATAAAAATTAACAAATTTGCTTACTACAAGTTGGGCTATTCTCATGCCTCTCATGATTTCAAAAGGGGAGTTTCCCAAGTTTATTATGATTGCGCCTATTTCTCCCCTGTAATCTGGATCTATGGTGCCGGGACTATTCAAAATAGTTATCCCATGTTTTGCGGCAAGTCCTGAACGCGGTCTAACTTGAGCTTCATAACCTTCTGGCAGCTCTATTGATATACCTGTTGGAATGACTCGGTGAGTTCCTGGGTCTATTACTATGGAACTATCTATAGCTGCCAATAGGTCCATCCCCGCGGATTCAAGGGTGGCTCTTTGGGGTAAGTCTAATCCAGCTGAGTTTGGCAGGCGGACTAGGGGTATATTCAATTCTTCCATTAAACTAAGGTTTCAAATCGCTGAGATGTTCGGCTACTTTAATGGCTAACCGGTTACCCACATCCGCCTTAGACATCTCTGGCCAAGACTCGGTTTTTGTCTTATTGATGAGTTGAACTTTATTTCTGTCCCCCCCGAAGGTATTTGTATCAGCACCTACCTTGTTGGCCACAACCCAATCGCAAGATTTCTCAAACAATTTTTTTTTCGCATTTTTTATAACGTCCTCGGTTTCTGCAGCGAACCCAATAACTAAAGGGGGGCGGTTTTTTCGTTTCTGTCCCAAATGAGCAAGAATGTCTGGATTTTCGGAAAGTTTAAGTGACTTCACCTTCTCAGACTTCTTCAGTTTCTGTTTAGATGGAGCCTCTATCCTCCAATCTGTAACGGCCGCGGCACAGACAACCACATCTGCCGGCATCTCTTTTTCACAAGCATCTAGCATTTGAATGGCAGTTTTAACATTTACTACTTTTATGTTGTTTGGGTTAGGCAGATTTGTAGGACCCGACACTAAAACTGTTTCGGCGCCATGTTTTGATAAAGCCTGGGCAATAGCGTGCCCTTGTTGACCAGATGAGTGATTTGTCACATACCTTACTGGGTCTATCGCTTCATGGGTAGGTCCACTAGTAACAACAGCTTTTTTCCCAAATAATAATTGGGAGGAGACTTCTGTATTTATTTGTGGCTCTTGTGGTGAGATAAGAAAATCAGAAATATAATTGGCTATTGTGTTGGGTTCTGAAAGCCTACCATACCCATATTCGCCGCAAGCCATTTCCCCTTTATCTGGCCCAATAAAATTGACGCCACGCGATGTTAGTTCTTGAAGGTTATCGCGAGTAGCAGCGTTTTCCCACATCCTAACATTCATTGCTGGAGCAACAAATATTGGTTTCTTAGTACACAATAGTACAGTTGTTGCAAGATCATCAGCTATCCCAGCTCTCATTTTTGCAATAATGTCTGCGGAGCCTGGGGCAACGAGGACCAGATTGCAGTTTTTTGAAAGCTCAATATGCCCCATTTCGTTTTCATCATTTAGAGAAAACAAATCTTCGTAGACCTTGTTTTCGCTGAGTGATGCAAGAGACAAAGGTGTTACAAAATTCTTACCTCCCCTGGTGAGTATACAGGTTACATCACAACTAATGGCATTGAGCAGTCTAATTAGTTCTAGGGATTTATAGGCCGCTATACCGCCCGATACAATCAGTAGAATTCGATATTTATGTGACATATTAAATTTTAAACCCCAATGAAAAAACTACAAAAAACAATTGTAGATAAACTACAAAACCTTAACCATAATTGCAATGTGACAATGAATAGCTGCCAAAAACACTGTTTTGGCAAGTGTCAGGTATTATTAGCGCTTATAATCCATCGGGGTCTATTTTTTAACGAATAGTGACTTTGTATTAAAGAAAAAATATCTAAAGCCTCCAGGCAGAATGTATAAAGGCTATTCCCCCTGTTAGGGACATAATTCGAATATGTCCAAAACCCGTTTTAATTAAAAACTTTCTTAATTCGTCTGCTGTGGGGAACGTTCTGATACTTTCCGCTAGATATCTGTAAGCGTCTCTATCGCCAGTTATTTGTTTCCCTAATAAAGGTAAGACCTTAAATGAATAAAAATCATAAAAACTTTTTAGACTTGAAAAAAAATCAGGACTGAATTCTAAGCATATAAACTGCCCGCCTGGTTTAAGGACTCGAAAGGCTTCTTTAAGTGCAACCTCCAAACGAGCAACATTTCTCATACAAAATGCCGTTACATAAACATCTTTTGACATGTCTGCGGCAGGAAGTTGTTC
>PTLG01000063.1 GCA_002937995.1 Alphaproteobacteria bacterium MarineAlpha3_Bin7
AGATGCGGAGATTCATGTTGGGCGTGAGGTCGGAAAACTTGGTTATAAATGTTTATATCATCCCGATGCTCTAGTAGAGCATTACATTCCCGAGGAACGGATAAGTTTATCTGCAATCCAATCAAAGTTTATGACTTCGGGGTTCTCGCGTTCCTTTCAGACATTGAGGGAACTCAAGGAAGCTTATCCGCTGCCCCAAGAAGCGGAGCTCGTAGAAATTGCTAATAGATATTTTAATAGAAAAAGCAATCTTCCTAAGGGTCTGTTCTCAGCTGTTCTAACTGGTTTGCAAGAGGGTATAAGCCTTCATCTAAAGAAATTTAAAGAGATGCCAGATTTTAGAAAATGGGTTTTACGAGAGAACTTTCTGGATTTGGATGATTGTTATGATAACCCAATATTAAAAGCTTACTCAATGAGTTCTAGTTCTCATAGAGATTGGCGTATTGGGGGAAACTATTGAGATTATTGGAGAACAGAACTGGAAATAAATTAGCAAATCCCATTAGGATACTCTCTGCATTACGGGCACAATGGGATGAACAAAGGTTTCCAGCGCTTCAGGCTTTGGCTGATATAGGTCATGAAGTTGTTTATATTGATAGAATTCTTCCACTTGAAGGATATAGAAAGGTAATAAATAAGCTCAATTTTGATATAGCCATTTTATGGGGAAATAGTCTCCAAAATTTTTTATTTTCGCACGGTGAGCCTTTTATCTTTGATCATATGAAGTTGCCATATATTAGTCTTTGGACAGATAATCCAGTTAAACATCTTAATTTGATAAAATACTTGGATAATAAATTCCACTTGGGGATGTTCGTTCCAGATACTCGGGTGATAGAACAATTGTCCGATTTAGGCTTTGAACAGCTATTTTATCTGCCACCATTTCATATTGATCCAGAAATATTTAGACCCATTAAAATGAATTCAGAGAAACTAACCCAAATTAGTTTTGCAGCTACAGTAAATCACTACGAATATGAACGGGCCAGATGGAGAAAGGGGTGGAATAGCGAAATGACTACTTTGGCAGATTTGGTCATAAAAGATTTGAGGAAAACTAGGTCATATATCGATGTATATGACAAATTTAAAACTGAATTGGATCCTTTTTCTAATGCTTTTAGCGATATTTCACATGCGATGTATTTTGAACAGAAAGCACTAGTTCGAGAACAGTTGATCACTGCTATAGGTGAGAGAAATATTGATATTACTGGGATTGGCTCAGCTACATTCAATCAGCCTAATATTACGATGCATGCGGGGCGAGAGTGGCATGATCTTTCACCTGTTTTCTGTTCAGCCAATATAAATTTAAATTTAACGCCTTGGCCTAGATCATGTCATCACCGAGTATTTCAGATAACTGCAAGTAAATCACTAGCTGTTACCGATCTAAGACTAGATGCACTCAACCTATATGAACCAGATAATGAAGTAGTCTATTTTAATGGTTTAGAGGAGTTAACAGAGGTATTGGATAGATTTACAAGATTTCCCAAGGAGGCCGTTCCCATAAGAGAAGCGGGATACAAACGGTTTATTAATAACCACACTGTTGGACATAGAATGGCGGAGCTAGTTCGTATAATAAGTGAGATTATTTAGTGCGGAATGATTTATAGCCAGTAAAACAAATTTCAGGAACTGCCTTACTGGCTATAAATTAAAGATACTAATATAAGTTTTGCGCAGATACCATTGAATACAACATTGGAATAGACAACATTGTATTGGTACGAGATGCTAATGCAGCAGCTCTCGCTGCCTTCGGCTTCTCTTCGTCGCTAGCTTTTACCAAGCCAATAACCTTTTGCTGATTTGGCCAAATTATAAACCATACATTAAATGCCATAATAAGCCCCATCCACATGCCAAAACCAATTGCAGCATGTTTTGCAACGTTATCTATCAACCCAATTGCTAACGCATTCACTAGATATCCATTTAGGTGGGCTAAAATTAGTCCAGTTACTATGGTTGCTAATGCTGCCCATCTGAACCAGAATAATGCGACAGGCATGATATGTTTTGGAATAGCTGGCTTCAACTCGTCCGGCATTGTTGGTACTGTGGGGGTTTGGACAAAATTAAAATACCATAAAAGCCCAATCCACATTACTCCACTAAGAACGTGCAACCACCTTGCTATAAATACCCAATACTCAAATCCAATTTCCATTACCATAACTCCTTTTTATTTAAGTTTTAAGCCCCGATTGAATTTACAAGCAGAACCATAACTACAGTAATGATTAGGCCCAGTACTACTGTGCCTTTGAGCGAATCTAATGGATTTCCCATACTCAACTCCGTTTACTTGTGTTTGTTTAAAAGAACTAATATTCAGGATGTTACAATTTAACAGATTAATCAATTGTAAAAATATAAATTTATTTAGTGAAAATTAAAATTAGCTACAAGTTTCTACTAAAAAGTGTCTAAAAACTTAATTTTTGGATTCGCGCTTTTGCAACATATTTGCAGCCGTAACCCCAGATTTAATGGCACCTTCAATTGTTGAGGGTAATCCCGTATTTGTCCAGTCTCCGGCCAAAAAGATATTTTTCCACACTGTTAAGCAATCTGGTCTTTTGTTTTCTTGGGCAGGAGTTTGTGCGATTGTTGCGTTACGCTCTTTTATGACTCTAAATTTAGGTAATTTGGAGTTAGGGTAATTTAAAAGGGGCAAAAGTTCTTCCCAGGTACGCCTAGCTATAATTTCTGGATCTTGGTCAACTAAGTTTATAGCATCACTTACCGTAACCGATAGAACTTCATTTTTATAAAAAACCCATTGGCTAACTCCATTTGTTATACCCAAGAATATGTTTTTGTGGGGCAGTGGGTTGTCCGTTTGTAACTTAAAGTGAATGTTTACGATTGGATTTGTTTTTTCTGGCACCACGTTATTAGGTAATAACCTAGATATTTCTATTGGCGGCAATGTTAGTATAATTTTGTCATCCGGATTTAATAAAATGTTCCTATCTTTAAGGTGAAGGGTTCTGGCGTTATGTCCAGAAAAAGAAATTTTAGTTAATCTGGAACCATACGCAATTTTTATTCCCTTTCTAAACAAGTAATTTATTGCTGGTTGGATGAAAGTTTCGGTTAGCCCATCGTTGATTACGTAAACTTTTGATGAACTTTTACCTCTGATCAGTGTTTCTTTTAGAACCTGCCATATTAATTTTGCTGAAGCTTGGCTCGGTGACGTATTGAGTGCTGCTGTGCAAATTGGTTCCCAAAATCTATTAAAAAATGTTGAATTGTCATTCACTACCTTACTCAACGTTTGATTTAGATTCGAAAAAGGTAGTTTAAGAATACTAAAGTAGTCATCTATACTTGAACCTGGAATGCGATTCCTCGACATAAATAACAAAAAGGGTAAGTATAGATGTTTAGGTTTCAACTTCCAAAATTCCAATGTTTTTAGATCTACAAAATTATATTTTGAAAAACCTGTCAGTGATTTGTGATTTGCTCCTACCTTTTTTAAATATTCAAAAGTATGTTTATTGCCACCTAAAATAACGTGATTTCCATTATCGATTTTGCTTTTTAGTAAATTATCATTAAAGGATCTGCACCTTCCTCCTGCATGGTCAGTAGCTTCCAAAATTATACAATTGGAATTGTTTTCGGAGAGTTTTATAGCTGCGGATAGGCCAGATAAACCCGCCCCGATTATATATATTTTTTTATTAATTTTTTTACCTTTGGATAGAATCGTTCCATTGATCAATAGCTCGCAGTGCTTTTTGGGCGAGCGCAGATTTACGCTCTCTGCCCTTTATTTTCTTGCTAGGCTTTGAACCATTCATTGAGTTGTTCAGATCCGGGAAAAGACCAAAGTTAATATTCATTGGTTGGTAAGTATCTGCTCGCGCATCCCCAGTTATATGATAAAGAAGTGCACCCAGCGCCGTTTCTGGCGGCGGAAGACTGATCTGTCTATTAAGAACCTCAAAACCCGCAAATATTCCCGCTATTAATCCTATAGCTGCACTTTCTACGTATCCTTCACACCCAGTTATTTGTCCTGCAAAACGTATTCGCGGGGAGTTTTTTAACCTGAGTTTTCTATCTAAAAGCTTGGGAGCGTTAATAAAAGTGTTTCTGTGAAGTCCTCCCAATCGAGCAAATTTAGCATTCTCTAGTCCAGGGATTTTCCTAAATATTCTTACTTGTTCGCTATGTTTCAACTTGGTTTGGAAGCCGACCATATTGTACAGAGTCCCTAACGCGTTGTCCTGTCTCAGTTGGATAACTGCTTCTAGAGGTTCGTCGGAGTGGGGATTGGTTAGGCCGACCGGTTTCATTGGTCCATAGGCTAGTGTTTTTTGCCCTCGCTCTGCCATTACTTCAATAGGAAGGCAGCCATCAAAGTATGGAGTGTTTCTCTCCCATTCTTTAAAATCAATCGTTTCTGCACTGGTTAATTCTTCTATAAATGCCAAATAATCGTCGTTATACATAGGACAGTTGATATAATCGTCACCTTCCCCTTTATCATATCGTGATTGGAACCAAGCCTTAGAAAAATCAATGCTTTCCTTGTATACAATAGGCGCAATTGCATCGAAGAATGCCAATTGTTGGGTGCCAGTTAAACTAGCAATGTATAGGGAAAGTTTTTCTGCAGTTAGAGGGCCAGTTGCTATAATTACATTTTTCCAATCTTCTGGGATCTCTTGTATTTCTTCCCTAATGATTTGTATAAGTGGCTCTTCACTAAGTTTTTTTTCTACACACTTGCTAAAGCCAATTCTATCTACCGCCAGCGCACTGCCAGCTGGAACTCTATTTTGGTCTGCACAATGCATGATGATTGAATCGCAACGTCTCATTTCTTCATGTAGAACCCCGACAGCGTTATGGGTCTTATCGTCAGAGCGGAAGGAGTTGGAGCATACTAATTCAGCTATCGTATCAGTTTGATGAACCTCAGTATTTGTTGTTGGCCTCATCTCATAGAGTTGAACTTTTAGACCTAATCTAGCTACTTGCCAGGCAGATTCGGCTCCTGCAAGCCCACCACCAACAATTTTTACACAAGAGTCCGAAGTATTCATGTAATATGATTCTATTTTCTTATACTAGTTTCTCTTTTTCTTAAGGATTTTATATGTTTCTGAAGGTACTGCCCAGTATAACTTAATTTAGACTTTGATATTTCTTGGGGTGAACCTGTAGCTAAAACTTTTCCACCTTTAAAACCGCCTTCTGGACCTAGGTCAATAATATGGTCCGAAGCGTTTATTACGTCTAAATTATGTTCAATGACGATAACTGTATTCCCTTGGTCTACAAGCGCATTTAATACCTCTAGGAGTTTTTTTACATCCTCAAAATGAAGTCCCGTTGTTGGTTCATCAAGGAAATAAACGGTTTTACCGGTAGCTTTGCGGGAGAGTTCTTTTGCTAGTTTAACTCTTTGAGCTTCGCCACCCGAGAGGGTAGTAGCTTGTTGTCCTAAATGGATATAGCCCAACCCCACTCGCACTAGTGTTTCCATTTTTTCCCGAATTATGGGAACTGCCTTGAAAAAATCAAGTCCTTCTTCAACCGTAAGGTCCAATACGTCCGCTATAGATTTTCCTCGAAAAGTAATTTCGAGTGTTTCTCTATTATATCTTTTTCCTTTGCATTCATCACATTGGACGTAGACATCTGGAAGAAAATGCATTTCTATTTTGATAAGCCCGTCACCAGTGCAGGCCTCGCATCGACCTCCTTTTACATTAAATGAAAAACGACCAGCTTTATATCCCCTAGTTTTGGCTTCAGGTAGTCCCGCAAACCACTCTCTGATAGGAGTAAATGCGCCCGTATAAGTCGCTGGATTGGATCGAGGTGTTCGACCAATTGGAGATTGGTTAATATCAACAACTTTATCGATAAATTCCAAGCCAGAAATTTTGTCGTGGACACCAGGACTAACTCTGGCGTTTGATAACCTTTTTGCTAGAGTTTTGTACAGGGTGTCTAAGACCAAAGTAGATTTACCACTACCTGATACGCCAGTGATGCAAGTTAGTAAACCTAATGGGAAACTAGCAGTTATGTTTTGTAGATTATTTTGCCTCGCTCCAGTTATTGTTATCTTCTTTTTGGGGTCCAATTTTCTGGTTGTCCTTTTGTCAACGACAAATTTTAAACCGTTCAAATACTGGCCCGTTAAACTCCTTGGCTCATTAATTATTGATGGGGGTGACCCTTTGGCAACTACCTGCCCCCCATGTACTCCAGCACCTGGTCCCATATCGACGAGATAATCTGCGCTTAGCATGGCTTCCTCATCATGCTCTACTACTATTATAGTATTACCCAGGTCCCTAAGTTTTTTTAACGTACTCAAAAGTCGATCATTATCTCTCTGATGTAATCCTATTGACGGCTCATCTAAAACATAAAGAACGCCTGTTAAACCTGAACCAATTTGTGAGGCTAATCTTATTCTTTGGCTTTCCCCGCCTGAGAGAGTTCGTGAAGAACGCGAGAGCGACAAGTAATCAAGTCCAACATTTATCAAAAATCTCAGCCGTTCATTAATTTCACGAAGTATTCGCCTAGATATTTCATTCTCTTTTGGTGTTAATTTTTTGTCCAGTGATTGGAACCAATCTTTGGCTTCTCCAATACTTAAAGTAGCAACTTCTCCAATGTGTTTGTTATCTAATTTTACAGCCAGTGCCTGAGGTTTCAGCCTGTAACCATCACATTTATTGCAGCTCTTCATAATTTGATACTTGGAGAGGTCTTCCCTTGTTCTCGCGGAGTCAGTTTCTTGCCATCGCCTCTCCATATTTCTTATAATTCCTTCGAATGGCCTTTTTATCTCCATAGTCCGACTTCCATCTTCATAAAACATTTCAACTGGGGTCTTTCCAGACCCAAACAACAGTATGTCGCAGTTTTTGTTACTTAACTCTTTCCAAGGCATATGTAAGGAAAAGCCAAAGTGTTTTGATAAACTTTTGAGCGCTTGCTGGTAATACTCAGTTTGGGTGTCTGACCAGGGTGCAATAGCCCCTTCAGATATAGATAAATTTTTATCAGGTACTATTAATTCTGCATCAAAAAAGATTTCACTGCCAAGACCATCGCAAGACGGACAGGCGCCAAATGGATTGTTGAATGAAAATAATCTGGGCTCTATTTCTTCAATGGTGAAACCTGAGACTGGACAGGCAAACCGTGAAGAAAAAACTTCTCTATTTCCATTATCGGCGTCTTCTGTAATGGCAAGGCCATCAGATAATTCTATAGCTGTTTCAAAACTGTCGGCAAGTCGTTGAGATAATCCATCTCGTACAACAACTCTATCAACTACAACTTCGATATCATGTTTAAATGTTTTCTCCAGTTTGGGTATCTGATCTATTTCATACAAATCACCGTCTACTTTTAGCCGCTGAAACCCCCTTTTTCCTAAATCCTCTATCTCTTTTTTAAATTCGCCTTTTTTTCCTCTTACTACTGGCGATATTAGATATATTCTGGTGCCTTCTGGTAGATCTAATACCCTATCAACCATCTGAGAAATTGTTTGAGCTTCGATCGGCAAGCCGGTTTCAGGTGAGTAGGGAGTACCTACCCTTGAATAGAGAAGACGCATATAGTCATAAATTTCTGTTACTGTACCAACTGTTGACCTGGGATTGCGAGAAGTTGTTTTCTGTTCTATTGATATTGCAGGGGACAAACCTTCTATAGAATCAACGTCTGGTTTTTGCATTAACTCAAGAAATTGCCTAGCGTAGGCAGACAAACTCTCAACATAACGTCTTTGACCTTCAGCATAAATTGTATCGAAAGCTAGTGATGATTTTCCCGAGCCAGAAAGTCCAGTGACCACCGTTAATGCATCTCTTGGAATCTTTACATTAATATTCTTTAGATTGTGCTCTTTAGCACCTTTAACATTTATAGAACTCATTAGTACTATATGTACTTTGGGGAAACAAAAAGCGAGTCTATAAAATAGTTTTTTTAACCAAATTAGTAACTTAAATATTTGAAACTTGGTTAGTTTGATTTATATAGAGGTTAAGTTTATCGAAGTTTTAACAGGATTAATCGTGAATAGTATTCAGTTAAAGACAACTAGCATTGAAAATGTTACCTCAGATATAAAAAAATTTGAGTTCGTAGATGCAAAAGGTGGAAGTTTGCCTGACTTTACTGCAGGTTCCCATATCGATTTTGATTTAGGAAATGGCTTAATTAGGTCGTACTCTCTTGCGGGCAGTCCAAATGAAACAAGTAAATATACAACAGCAATTCTCAGGGAAGCAGATGGAGATGGAGGCAGTATGTTTATGCATGATAACGTATCGGTAGGTGATGAGTTATCTGCAAAGCCCCCTGTGAATAATTTTCAGTTATCTCCCGAAGCAACAAGACACATTTTATTGGCGGGTGGCATAGGTATTACCCCGCTTTTGTCAATGGGCCACAAATTGGCCTCAGACTCATCGCATCGTTATCTGCATTATTGTACTAAGTCAGCTGGCGACACTGCTTTTGTTGATGAGGTGAAAGCGTTGTTCGGCGAAAATATGATGTTCTACCATGATGGTGGTAACCCAGGTGAGGGTATTGATTTAGTTAATACGTTTTTGGAACGGCCAGATGGTGCACACATTTATATTTGTGGACCATCTGGATTAATTACTGCAGCGAGGGAAGCAACATCTCACTGGCCGACTGGCACTGTTCACTTTGAGTTATTTAAAAGTACTAAAGAAGAGCCAGATGAAAATAAAGATCAGTCAGAAAATGAAAATGAAGAGTTTCAAATTGAATTAGCAAAAACTGGCAAGGTACTAACGGTGCCAGCAGAAAAATCTATGCTTGAGGTTTTATGGGAAAATGATATTGACGTTATGCATGCTTGTGAGGAAGGCTGGTGCGGTAACTGCGTTGTGGATTACCTAGGCGGCGAAGTAGATCATCGGGATGAGTGTTTAGATGATGGCGAGCGGGAGACAAAGTTGCAAGCCTGCGTCTCCAGAGCACTGCCAGGACAAAAAATAATACTTGATCTGTAGTTATTAGTTCAACTTGATTTAGTTATCTGATAGACTTCAATTAATATTACTTTAGCAATTTTATTGGGTGATCTCATGGTTAGTGGTGTGAATAAGGTAATTTTGGTCGGTAGACTGGGCAAAGATCCCGAGGTTCGCCATACCAATAATGGTGGTAAAATAGCTTCTTTCTCGCTCGCAACCTCTGAGAGTTGGAATGATAGGGCCTCTGGCGAGCGCAAGGAAAAAACAGAGTGGCATAGGGTGGTAATATTTAGTACGGGCTTGTGCGATATAGCGGAAAAATATTTAAGAAAGGGATCGCAGGTTTATCTGGAGGGGCAGTTGCAGACTAGGAAGTGGACTGGCGATGATGGAAATGACCGCTACACAACAGAGGTTGTTTTAGGACAGTTTAGGAGTGAGTTAAGGATGTTAGACTCAAGAAACAATGAGAATGTAGGAGAAAATCCACTAGACTCCAGCAACGGCATCAGTGATACAGATGGCAGTGCAGACGGAAGTTCTCTAGCTGCCGACCTTGACGACGAAATACCGTTTTAATTTGTAGTTTTGGCCTGTAATTTTGAATTAGCTTTCCCTACTTTTTGGTGCTAAGCATTTTGTCTCTTTCCTTAAACCATAGGTCAGAGTAACCACAATCTTTAAATTCCTCAAAATATGGTCCACCAGTTGTAAAATGAAGATTGGATACTCTCTCTTCAGGAACTTTTGGGTCGTAATCGACGAGATGGTTCCAATGAGGGGGTAAATCACCAATTAATGTGTCATCGCCTACCCAATTGAAACGATGAAGGTTAAGTCCTGTTTCCTCATTAACGTATTTAGGTGTTAAAACTGTGCACTTTTGCGAATTAAAAAGCATGACACTGGACCAATTCTTTTTTTCATATTGTGTTTGAGGTTGGTCAAGAAACTTTTTGGTTTCTTTCGGAGCGTGGTTATGTTTAACGCACATGACGTCAAACTTATCATCTTTTAGTTCCCACAGGTTTGCAATATCATCTAGTACTAACATATCACAGTCCATGAAAATAGCCCAGTCGGCAAAATTACACAAATAAGGAACTAAAAAACGTGAGAAAGAAAAATCAGTTGACTGGAGGTTGTGTCTAGGTCTCCACATAACATCCTTTAAGTGAGACAGTGCCAATGGGGTAATTAATACAGGCCTAGTGCTTCGTGATAAAATTGAATGGCATAGCACATGGTACGCTATTGCTTCCCGAGGATCATAACCTATAAATATACGAATCATGCTAATTAATTTATTAGTATTAAATGAATTATCTTGTCAAATTTTCCGAGTTAAAGTTGTTTAAATAAAGGTTAAGTAATTGTTGAGGGATTGTTTGTTCTTTTTACGAAAATTAGCCAAACTGCTGAAGCTATAATTAGTAAAGCCATCGGGATAGCTGCCATATTGACCCACTGCCAGCCAAAAAAATGATATAGGGTTCCAGAAAAAATAGAAGATATCGCCATACCCGTGAACACTATAAAATCATTCGTTCCTTGGACCTTCCCTTGCTCCGCTGGGGTATGAACCTGTGTCAGTAGTCTTGTTCCTGCAGTGAATGAGAAATTCCAACCAATACCCAGTAACAATAAAGATACCCAAAAGAAAGTTACACCAGTTCCAGACAATGCAACACATATTGCAATAAGCTGAAGCAATGTTCCAGCTAGAATAATGTTTATGGTGCCAAATCTATTGATTAAATTACCAGTAAAAAAACCAGGAGCAAACATTCCGACAACATGAAGCATTAAAACTAATTGTGTATCAAAAAATAAATGTTGGTAGCCTATTCGCATAGCTAGAGGTGTAGACACCATTAATAAATTCATAATAACATAGCTAAATGTTGCTGAAATGATTGCGACTACTGCTATGGGTTGAGTTAATATAAGTAGGAGAGGACGCCCAGTATCTGACCCCTTTTGCTCCGTTTTCAAAGGTATGTCTACCCATAAAATTATTAGTCCTGCGGCTAAAGTGAATGCTGATAGAGCACAAAAGGCTCCTGCAAATTCGGCTCCTATTAATAAATCTTTTGTGAGGCCCGTAGTCCAGGGACCAATAAATGCACCTACTACGCCCGCAGCGATTACCAGCGATATTGCTTTGGCTTTGAAATTTTCCGGGGCTACATCGGTTGCCGCAAATCTATATTGTTGGGCAGCAGCGGAATACAGGCCGTAAACAAACATTCCTAGGTTAAACAAGAAAAAATTATCTACTAATAATCCGACTACACAAATGAAAGAGCCTAGGGTTCCAATCATTGAGCCCCAAAAGAAGCCCCATTTTCTGCCAATCTTATGCATGAGTTGGGCTGCTGGAATCGTTCCTGAAGCCATACCAATTATCATCATTGTAATTGGCAGAGTGGCTAGTCGTTGGTCATCACCGAGCATATTGGCGCCGCTTAGCACGGCCGAGAGAAAAGTAAGTGTTCTACCGCTATTGTATAGAGCCTGACATGACGCCAAGACTGCGACGTTATTTATATGGACGGGGGTTTTCATTGTGTTTCCCCTTAAAGTAGTTTGTCCAGCCCTGCAAGGATTCATATGTTTAGTTTTGGTGATTCGTAAGTTTTTTCTAAATATTTTTTCAAAAAATTGAAAATCAAGAACTACAATATTATTTGAAATAAAGTAAAAAAAAAATATTTAAAATCAATGGGTTATATAGAGAATATTGTATCTAAAAATTCGTCTAATAACTTGGTATTTTAACGATATTTTGATATACTTACTTATGGAGTTTCTGGGAAAAATAAATTATTTGGATAACTGCTTGTCTCAGGTTAGTTTGAAAAAAGGTGTAAGAATTGTCCTCTAGTCCTGATGATATTTCCCCTCATGATTCGGAATTTGACGAAACAGGGGGTTCAGGTGGCGGTAATGGTCAAGACGGGAAATCTGATACACGTGATAAGGATATAGTGCCTGTAAGTATCGAAGATGAGATGAAGTCTTCATATTTGGACTATGCAATGAGTGTAATTGTAAGCAGAGCTCTTCCAGATGTTCGAGATGGTTTGAAACCGGTTCACCGCAGAATAGTATACGCCATGAAAGAAGGTGGATATGACTACAACCGTCCTTTTCGTAAATCGGCTAGAATTGTTGGTGATGTTATGGGTAAATATCACCCGCACGGGGATACTGCCATATATGATGCTTTAGTAAGGATGGCTCAAGATTTCT
>PTLG01000064.1 GCA_002937995.1 Alphaproteobacteria bacterium MarineAlpha3_Bin7
GCTCGTTTTAGAGAAAATGAGTTAGAAACAGGTAGGGGAATAGTTGATGCTGCAAAGGCTGAAGGTGTTGACCATTTTTGTTTTTGCTCCGCGTTCCATCCTCAGATGGAACAGCTCGGGCACCATTGGAAAAAACTAAGATTAGAGGAGTATTTAATTGACTCTGATCTGCTGTGTACCGTTGTCCAGCCATCTATGTTTATGCAAAACCTTAAAGTCGAATGGCCAAAAGTTATTAATGAAGGAATTTATCCACGTCCCTATTCAATTGATAGCCCAATGAATGTAATTGACACTGATGATCTTGGCGAAGCAATAGCAAATATACTGCAAAATAAAAAGTTTTGGGGTGCGACCTATGAGTTATGTGGATCAGGTACCATTAGCCATAGGGAAATGGCTAAAATTATTAGCGAAGAGATACAGAAACCTGTGGAGGCTGTCTATCGAGAACTTGATGACTGGAAAAGCTGGGCAAAGGAAAAAGGCTGGACTGAATACGCAATTGAACAATATGTGAATATGTGCACTCATTATGACAAGCACGGATTTAAGCACGGTAATGATATTGTGCTTAAAACTATCCTTGGCCGAAAACCAACTAACTACAGAACGTTTATACAAAAATACTCAAAAATATTTTAGGTAACATCAAACCAAGTTAGGATTATAAAAAACACAGATCAGAGTCTAACTCAAAAACTATTAGACTAGTTCTATAGCTAATTTTAATATAGACCGGAGTTTTAGGGGAGTAATATGTTTAACTTGCAACTTACAGCTGATCAACTCCAATTTCGTGATACTATTCGCAACTTTGTTAAAAATGAAATCAAACCTTTGGCTACCCACCCACAACGGCTCGAACCGTTTGCTAAGCCATTGCTAAGAGATTGTATGGATAAGGCTTCTGAACTTGGATTACGTTCAATATTACTTTCAGAGGAAAAGGGGGGTATTGGCGCGGACCTGATGACTGCTTGTATCGTTCTTGAGGAACTCGCTGCGGGGGACGTAGATGTTGCAATGACTATCGGTGAGACTGCGCTGATTGGACATCTCTTATTTGATAAATGGATCACAAAAGATCAGGAAAAAAGCCTTTTGGAACGTTTTGTTGAACAGAATCATTTTCATCTTTCTTTTACCAATCCAACTATGAAGATGTCTGAGGGTTGGAGTTATTATGGTGAAAAATCAGAAAATTCACAAAATTCAATAACATATCTAGAAAAAAATAATAATTGGGTGATTAAAGGGTCACATCCCCATATTTCGAATGCGTTAGCAGCCGAGCTTTTCATAGTAATGGCACATCCAATAAAAGAAAAAAATATAGAACAGAATATGAGCTTTTTCTTAGTGCAGCGAGATACACCAGGACTAAAAATTGCAGAGCTGCGAGATGATAAAGAAAATTCTGCGGCAAGTTGGAGACATGGTTGTAGTGCGGCTATTGAATTCGATAACTGTAAAATACCATTAAATCATAAACTTAATTTAAGTCATAAAGAACTATTAGCCCATGCAACTTATGGGAAGCAGGCAACTCTCATAAACGCTGCTATTAATTTGGGATTGGGGCGGGCTGCTTTTGATACGGCATTTGATTATACACAAATTAGACGACAGGGCGGGCGTAATATAATAGAGCATCAAGCAATAGGAAAAATGGTTGCTGATATGGCGATAAAATTGGAGCTTGCAAGTACATATATATATAAGGCAGCGTGGATTTCTGATCATCCAGAAGTAGAAGATGACAATAGTGTATCACCGTTACCTCACCACATGATAGCAAGTATTTTTACAGCGGAAGCAGTCAATGAAGTAGCGCTTATTGCAGCAGAATGTTTCGGTGCGATGGGGGTTATGCGCGATATGCCAATACAAAGCTATGTTAATGATAGCTTTATGTTTTTACATTCCGATATAAATGATATGGCATCAAAACTCCCAATTGCTGAGATGTTAATAAAGTTTCAAGGTATGGAAGCTGCTTGAGTGTCTGACAACTGATAGGATTAAATATGGATTTTTCTCTTAATGAAGAGCAACTTACCTGGCAAAAAAAGGCACGTGAATTTGCAAATACTAAAATACGACCGATATCAATGGACAGAGATCAAATTGAAGGCGGATTTGGTCCATGGGACTGGAGTGTAATCGAGGAAGGCTCAAAGCTTGGTTTTCGTACTCAGGCGGTACCAAAAAAATGGGGAGGAGAAGGTACGGGTTTTGTTACCCAGGCTCTCGTAATGATGGAACTAGCCAAGGGTGATAGCGCAATTTGCAAGGCATTTAGTCAAAATTGGAAATGGAGTCATTTAATTGTAAATGCCTGTAATGAGGATCAAAAAGAAAGGTTTTTAAAACCATTTATAAAAGATCACCGATATTTGATAGGTCGGGGAATAACAGAACCAAATGCCGGATGTGACAATCGATTTCCTCCAAAAAAGGATCCAGAGTCAGGTTACAAACTTAAGGCTGAAAGGGATGGGGATTCCTGGATACTAAATGGAGATAAATGTTTCATAGCCAACGGCAGTGTAGGATCTCTATTTCTTTTAGATGCCCGCACTAATGCAAAGGTGGATATAAAACGAGGGGGCACATTATTTTTGGTCCCCAAAGATACACCTGGGTTCACAGTAGGTAAAATCTTTAATAAACGTGGGTGGCGTTTTTACCAAAATGCAGAACTAATTTTTGAAAATGCTCGTGTTCCTCACGCCAATGTTATTGGTAACGTTGGTACAGGTTCAGTTAAAGCTGGCGGGGGTGATACAACTGGAGGCGATTTGTTTGGTGACCTAGAACTTGCCGCCAATGCGGTCGGGGTCTGTGACGATGCTATAGAAATGGCCATGAAATTTGTTGATACTCAAGAGAAATCGGGAAAATATCTTATAGACCACCAATTAGTTCAGTTGAGTATTAGCGAAATGCATATGCTAACAGAGGCACTCAGATCTTTGGTTATGCGGGTAGCATGGGAGCACGATCAGGGAAAACGCTCTGCAATTGGTGTCTTTATGGTTAACTACTCTACTGATGTTATACAAAAGGTCACAAAATTGAATATGAAAGTCCACGGCGCTGAAGGTATTAGAATAAACCCCCGTGTTGACAAATTGGTTCGCGACTCAATGGTCTGGTCTCATCTCGCTGGAGACACGGTACTAAGACTAAAAGCCGTTTCAAAACTTGATTTTCCTAATGCCTGGTCAGATAAAAAAATACCATTAAACACCACCCAAGCTGCAGAGTAATTCTAAATTTAAATTGATTGATGTGGTAGGTTATCAAAAGAGGTATTACAGAAATGAAAATTGGCATATTGTTAGGCGATGATATTGGTTACGAAGTAGTACCAGAATGTGTCAAAGTCCTAAAGAGCGCAGCTAGTTGTTGTGAACTTGAGGTTGAATGGACCACATTGCCAATTGGTAAAGAGGGACATGAAAAGCATGGTGACACCACCCCTTTAGTAACTGTCGAGGCATTAAAAGAAACTAGTGGATGGATTATGGGACCGATAGGACATCAGGCCTATCCAAGAAATGACCCGACATGGGTGATGCCGCCAATCAGGAAAATATTTGACCTTTTTGCTAATGTAAAACCAGTAAAATCTTATGCCAACATTGTATCAGTGCATAAAGACGTTGATATTGTATTTTTGCGCGAAGTCACCGAGGGTATGCAATCATGGGATACTAGTGTTTCTGGTAGTGGTGAATTCCGACCTAATGATGAGGTTTCAATCGGATCGAGAATAATTACCAGGAAAGGCTCCAACAGGGTAGCTTTAGCTGCATTTGAAATTGCGAAAAATCGGCCTCGGAAAAAAGTAACAGCAGTTCACAAAGAAGCTGTCTACAGAATGACATGTGGCATGTTTGCTGAAGAGTGTCGTAAAGTTGCAAAAGATTTTCCAGATGTGGATTTTGAAGAAATCCATATTGACACCGTTGCGGCTCATTTAGTCATGGATCCTTCTCCATTTGATGTAGTTGTAACCACAAATCAGTTTGGTGATATTCTCACTGACCTGGGAGCTGGCCTAGTAGGTGGTCTGGGTTTGGCACCTGGACTATGCATTGGTGATACCCAAGCGATGGCGCAAGCCACACATGGATCGGCCCCAGATATTTCAGGCCAAAACATTTCTAACCCCTATGCAATGATTATGTCTGGAAAAATGTTATTCGAGTGGCTAGGTCAAAAAAATGGGAACTCTAGGGCAATTCGTGCAGCAGAACTTGTCGACAAAGCAATGGATATCGTTATATCTGAGGGAAAAATGGTTACGCGTGATATTGGTGGAAAAGCCAGCACTCAAGAAATGGGTGACGAAATTTCTGCAACCATAAAGAGAATCTCCTCAGAATCAAAAAAATAAAGGGTAATATTATTTATTAAGAAAACCGCCTATGGAATTAATATAGACGACCCCTTGGTTAACCCCGACTCAGTATCTTCGTGGGTCTTAACAGCCTCCTCCAATGCATATCTTTGTCCGATCTCCACAACTATATCGCCACTGCTTATCATATCAAAAACGGAACTTGCAGACAAAACAAGGTCTTCCCTCTTCGCTGTATATGTTGCGACAGTGGGGCGGGTAAAATAAAGTGAGTCACGTTTTTGCAATATTGGCGGATCTACAGCCGGCATTGGACCACCTGTTGTCCCAAAAGAAATAAAGTAACCTCTGGCAGCCAGGCAATCTAGAGTTTGTTCATATGTAGGCCCACCAATTGGGTCATAAACCACTGGAACCCCGACACCATCCGTTATTTCTTTAACTCTATCCACAACATCTTCCTTAGTAAAATCTATAACTTCTGAATAGCCACTCTTCCGAGCTAACTCACACTTTTCATCACCACCATCAACCCCTATCATATAACTACCTTTGCTATTTCCCCATTGCCCAGCTAGTGTTCCTACTCCACCGCCAGACCCCAAAAACAAAACTTTTTCGTCTTTTTTAGTATTATAGCATCGGTTCAATAGATACTCGACAGTCATCCCCTTGAATAGTGTTGCAGCACATTGTTCATCACTAATATTATCTGGTAGATGTACTACCCTACTCGCTGGAAAATTGCGGTACTCAGCGTAAGCCCCCTGCGGCGCAGTCGCATATGCAACACGATCCCCCTCTTTAAACTCTGTAACACTCTCCCCTACAGCATTAATTATGCCCGAAGCCTCAAGCCCAATACCGCTCGGTAATTCTAATGGGTACAAGCCCGATCTTTGGTATATATCCATATAGTTAAAACCAATAACATTTTGCTTTATTTGCACCTCATTTGGACTAGGTTGGTGGATATCAACAGTCTCAAGAGACATTACCGAAGCGGGACCCTGTTTTTCTAAAGTTATTACACGCGTTTTCATTGGAATATCTCCCTCGCCTTTTGGTTACTAAATAAAACCCTTGTTAGTAACTGTTTTATTGTTTCCGAAGTTACTTCGTTACCCGCCAATTTACCTAATGAAAAGAAAAATATTATTTTCCTAATAATAACACGAAGTTCAAAAAATAAACATGCTCTGATTTTGAAGGAGACCTGTCCAATTTTGCGTTTTTATAGACATCAAAACCAACTAGGTAGCAACTAGTTTTAAAATAGTTGTTGCGAATGCGACTTAGAATCATTATTAATAACTATTATGAGTAAAGCGTCAGAAAGCTTTATTGTTTACCCAGGTGCTGTATCGCCAGAACTGTGCGATAAAATTGTTACAACAGGCGAGAAAATTGATCCAAAACCTGGGAAAGTTGCCACAGAAAACGGATTCGATATCAATACATCTAAGAGAAGCGACAAAGTCGCTATTATTCCTTACCAAAAAGATACAGAGTGGTTATATGTTGAACTTTGGCAAATTGTTTTAGAAATAAACAGGCAAAATTGGGGCTATCATATTGAAGCTTTAGAGGAGCTCCAATATTCTCAATATTTTAAAGATCATTTTTTTGGCTGGCACAGAGATACTATAGATACAGTTGGTAGACTTTCTAAATCAAATAGGCCTGATTTAACTCGAAAAATTAGTCTAAGTATCCAACTTTCAAACCCAAAGGAATACTCAGGCGGTGTTTTAGAACTTAATCAAAATGAAATTGGAGATCCCGAGGTCCCTGATACATCGGATCCCAAAAACCGAAGTGGAGAAATGGATACTGGAGAGCTAGCGGCATCTCGTGGATCAATAATTGCATTTCCCTCAATTATCCGACACAGAGTTTCACCAATTCGTCACGGATGTAGAAAAGCTTTGGTGGCCTGGGTAGGTGGAAAAGATATTTAAACCTATGGATCTAAGTTGCTAATAGCTTAACCTCAGTCCATTTTTAATCTTTTTCGTCGGTCTGTTTTCTATGTTTTTGTTTTCTAATATAACGCTTTGGATCATCTTCAACCTTATGTCCTAATGCATGACGAAGTCTCCAGGATGGGTCTCTAGATTTATTTTTTTCCTTACTTGGCTTTGAAGACATATCTAATATTCCTTAATTTTGCACTCTCAAGTACATAATAAATTTAATGGTCTGGTACAACAAACTCCCAACGGGAGAAAGAAGCTTCCGCAATACCACAGTCTTCAACAAATAAAGCGCGCCAGCGATGGGAAGGGGAATAAGTGGCAGCTGACTCTCTACCTACTGTAAGACACAATTCACTGCCAGACATGGATATACGGCCGTCTTTGCGGTGAGTAAAACGCTGGAGCCTAAAAGTCTCAAAAAATGGTTGGGACTCACTGCATTTTCGAAGCAAAGTTGATGCGCCTGGTAACGCATTAGAATTGACACCAGCAACGGTTACACAAAGATCGACAGCAGGAAATTTTATAAGGCCGTCCGAAGTAAAAATTACAGAACTGTCAGCGGTAAGGGTAGTTTTGCAATTGTGAGCGAATAATGGCAATTCCACTCGCAAATTACCTGGAGTTCCAAGTATATCAATACAATACCCGTCCTCTGGGCGATCAAGACGATCCAGCAACCTTAGATGAAACATTGAACCCTTAGGCTCAGAAAAAACAGTATTAACTGCTAGCGATTCAAAAAAAAATAACAACAAGCCCGTAATTAAGAATTTGCGGCCATTGAACATCCAAATAAATAAATCAGAAAATTTCAAAATTATTCTCTTATCATTAGTCAGACTGGAGATACCCTAGCAAAGAAAGTCTACAATCGTTTAAGAACGTTCTGAACAGTCATAACTGCCCGATCTGCCTTTATTGCTATTGGTTGCAAGGGCCCAAGAGATGAAATAACCCGTTGCTGTCCTTCAATCATAACTACATCCTCCATAATTACCCTGGTATTATCTACAATAGCACTCTACCCTGATATCTTGTAATAAATTTTTTCCCTAGTTTAAGTCGAAATTACTCCAAAATAACCCTCATTCTTTATCCCATTCAGGACTTCGCTCAGGTGGATTAACTACTCGCAAGTTGTTACTTTGTAGCTCTGAAATTTGTCCCATTTCTTTTTCGCCAAGTTCAAAATCAAAAATATTAATATTTTCCTCTATATGCCTGACCTCAAGCGCACGGGGAACAACAACAACTCCTGGCTGCTGCACCAGCCATTTAAGAGCGATCTGCGCCGGAGTTCTATCATATAATTTTGCTATTTTGCTAATAACTGGATCGCTTAATAATGCTCCCCTAGCTAAAGGAACATGGCAGGTCACTAGCAAATTATGCCTGAAACACGCCGTAAGTATTTTATTCTGTCGAATATAGGCATGATATTCAATTTGATTGGTAAAAATTGGTTCGGGACATTTATTAATAGCCTCATCTAGCAAAGAGACGGTAAAATTTGAGACACCTATATTTTTTGCTAACCCTTCGCGTTTAGATTTTGCCAGAGCACCAAGTGTTTCTTCCAATGGGACGTTTGGCTGCGGCCAGTGAATCAGTAATAAATCTACATAAGTGACATCTAACGTCTTTAGACTAATTTCGACAGATCGGGCAAAGTCGTCGGCATTGGCATTTTCCTCTGTAACTTTAGTCGTAATCCAAATATCCTCGCGAGGAACTCTGTTGGTTCGGATAGCCTCCCCTACCCATTTCTCCGAGCCGTACTTTCGAGCTGTATCAATATGTCGATAACCACAATTAAGTGAGTGAGTGATCAGCTCAACTGCACTCTCCGCATCCGGAAAAAGCATAGTACCATAACCAACGGCTGGTATCTGGCCACCTTGTCCGGCAATAATTGGAATTTTATTAGAAGCCATTTTTTCCTCCAAAAAAAATAGGATTCCTCTTACATCTTAGCCCGCTGTTTTTTAGTATATTAATACTTACACTATAAGGAAGGCTATAACTTAGAACCTATTGAAAGACCGAGTAAAATAGAAAAGCGACGATGACTAACGTGGTAGCGATTAATCGCATGCGTAAATACCAGCCCTCTACGATACCTGCCTTCGACAACTGTCTGTCAATCACGATTAAATACAGGAAACATAGTAAAAAAATAAAAGCACTCCCTGGGTGAGCAACGAGGACGGCAGACCAGGCCAAAAGTGCGGCAATATTACTATGAATAAAAAGATTTAAGGGAGGGTCTTTAAAAAGATAGATACCCCAATGAACTCCTGCCACAAACGAAGCTATAACTGCACCATAAGTCAGGATAATATTATCATAGTTCAGTCCTAAAAAATTTGGCTTTACAGCAGGTATGATTGCCGCACCAAGAAAAGGCAGTACGCCTGCATACGTTAAACATTGAGCGAGTAAAGCCTTTTTCATGTTCTCTTGATTAAACCTTGTTTATTTTTAACAATATTTTACCTAACATCTTTATGCAAAAATATTTTTGGTAGCTTTCTAGTCAAGTCTACCGTGGGAGATTACCCCTCAAGCTGCAGTAAGAATTTCTCCAGTAGCATTGTCTACTGTTAAAAGCAGATCATAAAATTGGATCTCTGGTTCAACACCGTATAGCTCTATAATTCGCTCACGCCAAACTCCACCACCATAAATTTTTTCCGCAGCCTCCCGTGTTTTCCACACGTAAACCCCCGCACCTTTACCTTCTTCACTAAAACAAAAATATTTTCGGACAAGCCCATCCATGCTCTGATAAAGGGGAGAAATTTTCTTGAAAGTTTCCTCCGCCTTATGACGATCAATGTCTTTAGGCAAGTCAAATTGAACAATTGCTGTTATCATAGAAATACCCTCTCCATTAAACTCAAAGTGGCAGTATCTCTCAACCCTAGCATCTGTTTTCGTGTTGCATCAATATATATAACGCTAGGCATTAATTCGCAATATGTGTTCGTATTCCAATGTATAATATTTAGCTTACGCTAACCCTTCCTATTAGGTTCCAGATCATTTATATTTTATCTGCAATTTGGGGATAAATACGATGAGCGAGGTAATCAAAGCCGAGTGGTTTGATATTGCCAAAAACAAGAAAGAAAAAGTCTGGTCTTGGCTACACAATGAGTACCTACCTCAGATGCAGAGTTTACAAGGTGTGTCATGGGTAGGACATTACGAAATTGAGAAACACCAAAATAGGCCCTATATAGAGAGTGGGCCAATGAAAAAAGAAACAACGGATCCTTCAGTTCCAACTGGGTGGCAAAATGTGGTTCTAACTGCTGCAATATCTCCTGAAGTATTTTTTGGTCTTAATAATACGCTTGAAACATTGATTAAAGCTAATGTCGACAGGCTAGAGTTAAGAGATAATTATCGAGAGGCTGTCTTCATTGAGGAACAAGTGGTCAACTCACCCGAAATGCGCGTCACACCATATGGAATGGGCCCCCCGCCCGCCATGCAACTTGGCAATTATAATACAGACAAACCTGAAGATGATATTGAACTAGCGAAATGGTATCGCGAAGAGCGTTTTCCAAGAGTTTCAGTTTCCAGGGGAATGATCCGGGGACGTAAAATGGTATCAATATCAGGCTGGTCAAAACACGGGGTTTTATGGGAGTTCACGGACCTACCAGAGGGTGAATTTACTTTTGAACCACGTTTTATCGAAGCCGACAGAAATGAAAATTGGAGAGGTCGGCACGTATTAGAATATGTTACTCATGCACCAGGTAGCCCTCATGCTGGTCGGCGCGTCTGGCCTAAAACAAATAACTAGTTCTATGAAACTCCGTAATATTTGTTTACAGCAGAGCTTTATGAATCACTGGGGGGAGCTCGACCTAACCGCTTGCCTGTCTCTATACAGCAGCAGCGCCCTTACTGTGCCATTCTCACTCATCAATAAAAAAGAATAATATGGAAAATAAAAAGCTAGTAAAAAAAAACGGATTACCAAGCAAGTTGTGCCCAGTCTGCAACCAACCCTTTTCCTGGCGGAAAAAATGGAGGAATAACTGGGATAACGTCCGTTATTGTTCAAAAAGGTGCGCAAACTCTAACCAATGACCACCGGGGTCATATCACAATGACATAATACCCTGTTTCAAATAAACCCTAAAGAATTTCCATCCAACCATTTACTACAAGCTGGTTCCAAATCTATTTTTCTCCCATCTCTGATAAGAAGCATGTGTCAACCGTGTTACTATTCGCATAAATGTTTTCATTTCAAATCTCCTTTATTATTATACGGAGACTAATCTTTTTAGATCATTCAAAATCTATAACTAATTGTTGCTTCCCATCGCAATTAGTTCTTCTTCGCGAAGCTTTTGGGGATCAGGGGTATCAAAATCCGTTAACTTATCTCCTCCGCTCAACAAGTTTAATTCGCGACTCCAAATCTTACGAAGTAAAATCACTGCTGCATCTGATGTGCCCAACCTTTCTCTTGAACGATCAACAATCTTTCCTTGTCCAACAATGGCCACACCGTCCTGGATACGAATAAGATTCGGATGAGTCGCAACATCCTGCCAAGTTTTGTTACCAGCAATAATCGCCTCAATCTCCTCATGTATTGGTGAGCTTGCCGGTCTTTCTCTTCTTTTGGTGTGGTAAACCATTATGAGGAAGTGAAGGTGGCTCTCGTCGTCAATTGGCACATACCAAAATAATGCTTTGAACCAGAATGGCTCACTATTACGTTTTGAACGCAAAGGGTGAGCTAAAAAACAACGGTTAGGCATTATAAAATGTAGTTTATCTGTACGATCTCCTCGCTCAAGAAAATGCGTCAGTCCAAACGATGTTTCTTCAGCCCACAGCTTGGTTGGGATAAAGGGTCGCGCGGCAGTATTAACAAGATGATCCCGATGGGAAAAATTAACATGAACATCGTCCATAATATTTTCCGCGCTCTGAAAATAATTGCATGGAATCATCTCAGCGGAAGGACTAACTGTCCAATTATCACTCGCACCCTCCTCGAGTCCCGGTAATGGTGGAAAGGCAGGCGGATCACCCTCACCAAAGTAGGCAAAGATCAAACCATGGAGCTCACAGGTAGGATAAGAAGCAAGCTTCGGTATTTTATGGCAGAACGGTCTCGGCTCACCTGGTTGTTCTACACAAAATCCGCTCTCATCGAAGCGCCAACCATGATATCGACAGCGAATAGTCTCTCCCTCAATCCAGCCCGTGTTCAAAACAGATAATCGATGAGGGCATTCGTTAGTGATCACGCGAGGTGTACTGCTCTCACCACGATAAAGCGCCAACTCTTCTCCCAGTATCTTGATCGGTACAATCTTTCCTGTTGGTAATTCTTCTGAAACGTAAATGGGTTGCCAAAATCGTCGGAGATAGCGGCCAGCTAGCGTTCCAGGACCGGTATGCACAAAATCGTCACGTTCTCCAGCCCTTATTCCCCGACCATTTATATTATTCTTTTTAACCATCCTGTTTTTTCAAACCTAATTTACTCCAACTCATTTCGTAGAGCTTCAAATCTATATATTATTTGAACAGCAATAATACTACAAATAAAGAGCTCACCACAATGTTGGTAAATTTTTATATAAATTATTGATTTTGTTTATACTGTTTAATTGCTGGGGCTGGCCTCAAGCCCCACAAAGTACCATGCATTCTTTTGATACTTAAGTTAGCTAGTCCTCTTTCAAATAGAATACTTTCATCTTGTTTTGGTACAAGGGGCAT
>PTLG01000065.1 GCA_002937995.1 Alphaproteobacteria bacterium MarineAlpha3_Bin7
CTGAAAAACCAGAAGAAAAGCCTGCTGCCCCTGCAATGCCACCAGATATGGGTGGTATGGGCGGAATGGGCGGAATGATGTAAAGAAAACGCTGGTGCCTTTAAGCGCTGGCACTTTCCAATTGTTCTAGTCGTTATGAGTACTTTTGACTGGAAGGCTGATTTGCGTGGCGAACAATATTACGATATCTCTGGATGGCTTAACTAAGCGTTTTGATAGCTTTACTGCGGTAAATAATATTTCTTTTTCTTTGGGAAAGGGTGAGGTGCTTGGTTTTCTGGGGCCAAACGGAGCTGGAAAGTCTACTACCATGAAGATGCTTACTGGCTACTTGCCGATAACCCAGGGTCGTGCGTCAATATGTGGTTATGATGTAGTTTCATCTCCGTTATCTGCTCAAGAGAGAATTGGTTATCTTCCAGAAGGGGCACCTTTATATGGTGATATGTCGAGTATTGAATTTTTGAGATTTGTGGCAGAAGTGAGAGGGTTTAGGGGTGCCGAGAGAAACCAAAAAGTTGAAAATGCTGTAAGCAAACTAGAACTTGGTTCCGTTATAAATAAACCTATTGAAACTCTTTCTAAGGGTTTCAAAAGAAGGGTGGGTTTTGCTCAGGCTATTTTGCACGATCCTGATGTTTTAATATTGGATGAACCAACAGACGGTCTAGATCCTAATCAAAAACACCAGGTCCGCTCACTAATAATGGAAATGGCGCCAGATAAAGCCATTGTGATCTCAACCCATTTACTTGAAGAAGTTTCTGCAGTGTGTTCTCGAGCTATAATAATATCGAATGGTAATTTGGTATTTGATGGAACTCCTAAGGACTTTGCCAAGCTAGGGCCTTTAGATGAGGCTTTTCGTGAGCTAACGTCGGAAAAATCTATTAAAAAGAGATCAAATAAGAAAAGGTCAATTAAAACAAGGCCCAAAAAGGAAAACCGCTGATGTCAGGTATTGGTGTCATATCTAAGAGAGAGCTACTTGCCTATTTTTCAACTCCTTTGGCATATGTTTTTATTGTTATCTTTTTAGCTCTATCTGGTTCTCTAACTTTTTTTATGGGTTCGTTTTTTGACCGTGGCCAAGCCGATTTAAACTCTTTTTTTTCTTTCCACCCTTGGCTATATCTTTTTCTTATTCCCGCTGTAGCTATGAGGCTTTGGGCGGAGGAAAGAAAAACTGGGACCATTGAATTGTTATTAACTCTTCCAATAGCAGACTGGCAAGTTGTGGTGGGTAAGTTTTTAGCAGCATGGCTTTTTATTGCTATTAGTTTGGTGTTAACGTTCCCATTATGGATTACTGTTAATTGGCTTGGTCAGCCTGATAATGGTGTGATTTTAGCTAGTTACATAGGTAGTTTTATAATGGCAGGTGGATACTTGGCTATTGGTTCGTGCCTGTCTGCTCTTACTAAAAACCAAGTGATAGCCTTTATTTTGTCCGCAGTAGTGTGTTTCTTATTTTTAATGAGTGGCGTTGAAATTGTTCAGGCATTTTTTCAACCATGGGCCCCTAACTATATTTTGGATGCAGTTAATTCACTCAGTTTTTTAACCCATTTTAATGGCATAATAAGAGGGGTAATTGATTTTCGAGATGTAGTTTATTTTGCATCGATAATAGGTGTTTTTCTCTATGTAAATGCCATAATAATTAATTTAAAGAAGGGTTCTTGAAGGTGTATATCTTCGATAAAATTCTTTCAAGTCCAAAACATTCCGCCGCCATTGGAATTTTTGTTGCAATTATATTTCTGTTTTCTTTGAATATTTTAGTAACTAATGAAATTAAAACGGCGCAGTTAGATTTAACTGAGGACAAACTTTTCACCTTATCAAGTGGTACAAAAAAAATATTAGGGGCTGTTGATGAGCCAATTATTTTTCGATTTTATTACTCACATAAATTAGGCAAGATTAGTCCGGTGCATGGTAATTACTCAAAGAGGGTAATGGAGATGCTTGAGCAATTATCTCGCCTCTCAAACCAGAAGATAGTTGTTAAGTTAATCTTTCCAGATCCATTTTCTGAGGATGAGGATGAGGCTGTGCGTTTAGGAATTCAAGGCATACCCTTGGATCAGTCAGCGGAAATGGGATATTTTGGGATTACCGCCAATAATAGTACCGACGATAGGCGGACCATAGCTTTTCTTAATCCCCAGCGTGAACAATTTCTGGAGTATGACTTGGCTCGTATAGTGTTTGAGCTTACATCAACTAAGAAAAAAAAGGTTGGTTTAGTTGCTGGGCTGCTTCTCGAGGCAGATCCGCTGTTGAGGTACAAACCCTGGCCTATTATGAGTCAGATCACACAGTTTTTTGAAGTGAAAAGTATTGATAGCACTTCTCGAGTTATACCTAAGGATATTGATGTCCTCTTACTTGTACATCCTACAATTCTAAAAGATTCGTTTAGATATGCTATTGACCAGTTTGTTATGAGAGGTGGAAGGATCGTAGCGTTTATCGATCCTCAAAATGAAACGGCACGGATGTCTCCCCAGGCTCCACCAGGCGCCGGTTCTTCTGATATGAAAAAGTTGTTTGAACACTGGGGTATAAAATTTAACCCAGATAAATTTGTTGGTGACCGCACCGCTGCCGTCAGAGTTAATGCTCAGGTCCAGGGTAGAGAGGTCATAGCCGATTATTTATCTTACAATGTATTTCAAAAGCGTTCTTTAAATCAGCAAGACGTAATTACTAGTCAACTAAGTACCATTCAATTAGCAAGTGCTGGACACCTCTCACTTAAGGAGGGTTCAAAGCTAGATATTGTGCCTCTGTTAACAACCAGTAAGCAGTCGCAACTTATAGATGCAGAGTTGGTTAGGGGGGAGATTGATCCAGGAAAGATTTTGCGGCAATACAAGTCGGATAATAGAAGTTTTACTCTCGCTGCGAAATTTTCGGGGCCAGTAAGTAGTTTATTTCCTGACGGCCCGCCAAAGGTAGAAAAAAATCAGGGTAAGGAAGAGGGGGAAGCTATCCAGCTAGACCCGCACTTAGATTCTTCCAGCAAAGATTTAAATATGGTGGTGTTTGCTGATACGGACTTGTTGACTTCCCGTTTTTGGGTTAGAGAGCAGAATTTTTTCGGGCAAAATGTACAGGTTCCTGTTTCCAATAATGCAGATTTCTTAATAAACGCGTTAGATAATATGGTCGGAAGCCAAGACTTAATTAGTTTAAGGAGTAGAGGGATATCAGTAAGGCCATTCTATAAAATTAGAGATCTAAAAACTGCTGCTGAACAGAAGTATCGAAATACTGAGCAAATACTTACAGCTAAATTGAAAGAGCTTCAAGAAAAGCTGAGCGGTATAAATTCTAAGAAAAATAATTCTGGTAAGGAAGTAACTTTAACTTCGGAGCAAACAAAGGCTTTTAATAAGTTTCGAGAGGAAATGCTTCTTGTTAGGAAACAACTTAGGGAAGTGCAACATAACCTGCGTAAGGATATAGAAAGTTTGGACGGCACCCTAAAAATCATTAATATTTGGCTTGTTCCAGTGCTGGTAGCAGTTTTAGCAATTTTTATGGCTATAATACGGAGGCGTCGTTTCAATGCTTCCTAAAACTAATTTAGTTTTTTGGTTGTTAACCTTGTTGGTATTGGTTGGCGCTATCTTATCAATATCTGAGCGTTCTAGAGTTACTGAAGAAGTTTCCCTCCAAAAGGTATTTAAAGATTTGGAAAATAAACTTCAAGATGTGCACAAAATTTCTATAAAAAATAGAGAGAAGGTTATAGATTTAAGTCTTAAAGACAAAGAATGGGTTCTAACCAATAGAAATAATTTTATTGCTTCCCAGGAGGTGGTTAAAGGTTTACTGCTTGGTATGTCAGAATTAAAGCTTAAAGAGGCAAAGACTAGCAGAGAAGGGTTGTTACCTCGGTTACATGTGGAAGATGTCTCTAAAAAAGATTCTAAATCTATACTGTTGGTCTTGAGAGATCAGAAAAATAAAGTAATCGCAGAGCTAATCATAGGAAAAGAAGCGGAGCAAATGGCCGGTGTGACAGGAATTGGAAGGTACGTCCGGAAACCTGATGAAAAAACTGCTTGGCTCGCAGAGGGAAACATAGACGCATTTTTGGATGTTAATAAATGGGTTAACCCTAAAGTTATTAACATACCCAAGGAGCGTATCAAACAAGTTACCGTAATTCATAAAAATGCCCCCACTATGACAGTTGTTCCGGTGGGTGGTGCCAGTAAGGAATTTAGGATTTTAAATTTTCCGGCGGGGAGAGAAATTGAATACCAATCGGATATAGATAATATGGCGGAAGGGTTGGAAGATCTTGAATTAGAAGATGTAAAACAATTTTCTACTGAGTTTTTGGATAAGAAAGGAAATATTAATAGTCAATACAATACCAAAGATGGCCTAGTAATTAATGTAACAGCATTCGAAGATAAAGACGGAGTGTTTTGGGGTCACTTTAGTGCAGGGGCAAAAGATAATGTGGCAAAAAGTGTTTTAGACGAAGCTGAGGGCATAAATAGTCGGGTTAGAAAATGGGTTTATAGTTTACCTGCCCATAAATACCGTTATATGACTAGAAAAGTTGAAGATGTACTAAAACCCCTAAAAAAGAAAACCGCCAAATAGTCTAACTTAAGAATATTTCTAAATTACCCCCTCACTTTTAAGTTCAGTTATCTTAGCTAGAGGAATTTCTAGTATTTCGGTTAGTATTTCGTCTGTGTGTTGTCCTAGTATCGGAGGTGGGCACCTATAAGTCGGTGGTGTCGCACTCATATGTATAGGGTTACCTATCAAGTTGACAACTGTATCCGTGAGGTCATGGTTCATTTCTATTTTCATACCTCTTTTGAGCACCTGTTCATTTTCAAAAACCTGGTTAATTTTGTTTATTGGGCCCGCACTAATTCCAATTTTTTCTAAGCCAGTTAGCCAATAACTAGATTTTTTTTCCAACATTTTTTCGTTTAATATTTGGGTTAATATTTCTCTATTGATGACACGTTTGTCATTAGTGGAAAAACGCTCATCAGTCGCTAATTCTGGCATATTAATAAATTTTGCAAATCTATCGAATTGATTATCATTTCCAACAGCAATAATAATATCTCCATCAGCTACTGGGAACACTTGATAGGGTACGATATTTGGGTGCGCATTTCCCAATAACTGCGGAACATCCCCTGAGGTGAGGTAATTTAGGCCTTGAATAGATAAGCTAGCCACTTGGGTGTCTAAAAGAGATATGTCAAGGTGTTGGCCTTCGCCCGTTTTTTCTTTGTGCCTAACGGCAGCACATATACCAATTGTAGCCCATAGGCCGGCGGTCAAATCAGCTATTGGCACTCCAACCCTATGGGGTTCTCCATCCTTTGGCCCAGTAACACTCATCAGACCTCCCATTCCTTGTGCCATAAAATCATACCCCGGTTGCTCTGCCAAAGGCCCAGTTTGTCCAAAGCCCGTGATAGAACAATAAATTAAGGAGGGATATTCATCCCTTAGATTGTCATAGGAGAGATTATACTTAGATAGATTACCAACCTTAAAGTTTTCAACCAGTATATCTGACTTACTTATAAGTTGTCTTGCTATGTCCTGACCTTTTTTAGAAGTAAGGTTAAGGGTTAGTGATTTCTTGTTACGATTGGTCGCCATATAGTAACCAGACTCAGTTGTATCATTTCCATCCATATCTTTAAGAAATGGGGGGCCAAATTTTCTAGTGTCATCACCTACGTTGGGCTGTTCCACTTTTATAACTTCAGCTCCAAGGTCTCCAAGTATCTGAACACAACTAGGACCTGCCAGAACTCTGGTTAGGTCAAAAACTCTTATTCCACTGAGTGGTCCATTCATTCTTATTTCCTTTTACTGATGTTAGAGTTCTATTTAATTCTAAATATAAAATCAATGGTGACATTGTTTTCTTATAATTTTATATGCGTAACTAGCAGACAGTCTAAAGTTAAACTCTATTTTATATCACACGTGATATACTTCTTTTATTTGAATAGATTATGGTTTTTAGAGGGTTAGCCTGTGGATAAAATAGTTGATAAGTATATACTTTTTTACTACTCAGTTGCTGAGCTGTTAGATTGGATAAGCATACAAACTAGTTCATATTGATAAGGCACTGTTTTTATTGGTAAAATACCAGGGTGGGCGAGTTTACCTTTAATTTCCTTACCAATAAAATAAGTCACCTTACAAAGTTTTAATTGTGAGTAAATAATAACAAGTATTTTGAAAAACCATTTATATTTCTGTAATTAAATTAAAATATAAAGTAAAAAAATAAATAAAAATAATAAAAGGAAGTAATCGTTATAATTTATTATTTAATGTTTTTGCTCTAATATTCTAACTCTGGCAACATTGACTATATAAATCTCGGTTATTTTTTTTTATACAATTAAGTGTTCTTATTTCAATAAACAGTATGGTTAAAGTGGTAGCACTGTAGCGCCCATAAGGTATTGATCCACCGCTCTCGCGCATTGCCTGCCCTCTCTAATTGCCCATACAACTAATGATTGACCTCTTCGCATATCACCGGCAGAGAAAATACCCGGAATAGAAGTTTTATAGTCTACTGTGTTGGCCTTTACATTCCCGTTATTGTCTAAATCTATCCCTAATAATTTTATTAATCCTTCATGCCTTGGATGCAGGAACCCCATTGCTAGTAAAACGAGGTCGGCCTCCACAAGTTGTTCACTCTTTGGAACTTCTACAATGGACATTTTGCCATTAGCGTCCCTTTGCCATTCAACTTTTTGAAGTTCTAGTCCACTTAATTGGTTGTTCCGGCTCTGTATATTTTTTGTTGTTATAGACCAATCTCTATCGGCACCCTCTTCGTGTGACGATGACGTTCTAAGTTTCATCGGCCAATTGGGCCACGTAATTGCAACATCAACTTTTGTCGGCGGTTTCGGCATAATTTCTAGCTGTAAGACACTTTTTGCTCCTTGCCTAAAAGAGGTTCCTACACAATCTGAACCTGTATCTCCTCCTCCAATTACCACTACCCTCTTATTAGTGGCTAATATTTCCCTCTTATTTGATAGGGTTTCTCCCGATACCCTCTGGTTCTGCTGGACCAAGAAATCCATCGCAAATTCTATACCTTCTGACTGACGGCCAGGAATCTCGAGATCACGAGGGGTTTCAGAGCCACCTGCCAGTACTATACTATCAGATTTACTTTGTAATTCCTGTACTGAAATATCCGCACCCACATTAACCCCCGTGTAAAATTCAACTCCCTCTCGTTCCATTTGGTCTACTCTTCTATCTATTAGGTGCTTCTCCATTTTAAAATCTGGTATTCCATATCTCAGCAGTCCACCTATCTTCTGATTTTTCTCGTATAATTTCACAGTATGGCCGACCCTAGCGAGTTGTTGGGCGCATGCCATACCCGCGGGACCAGAGCCAATAATAGAAACTACTTTTCCTGTCTTTTCAGCATTTATTTCCGGAATAACCCAGCCTTCTGCCCACGCATCGTCTATTATTTGGCATTCTATAGTTTTAATAGTGACGGGCTTGTCATCGATGTTTAGGGTGCATGCTTCTTGGCATGGTGCTGGGCAGATGCGACCGGTAAATTCTGGAAAGTTATTAGTTGATAATAGTACCTTAGAAGCCTCCTTTATGTCGCCTTTATATACTAAATCATTCCAATCAGGTATTATGTTGTTAACAGGGCATCCTTGATGGCAATACGGGATCCCGCAGTCCATGCATCGACCACCTTGTTTCCTCAGTTCTTCTTTAGGAAGTGGCAGAACAAATTCATTATAGTCTTTTGTCCTATCAGCAACTGGTCTAGAATCTCTATCCTTAAGTGAAAAATCTATAAATCCTGTTATCTTACCCAAAACTTTATACCTCTAAATGCGTGCTTCACTAACATTCGGCGAAGAACCTATTTCTTCCTTTTCCAAAAGAGCTCGCCGATAATCTGAAGGCAGAACCTTGACAAATTTCTTAATATATTTTTCCCATTTGTTGATTATTTCACGCGCTAGCTGGCTATCAGTAAGGTGTAAGTGTTTTTCTATAAGTAATCTAAGTCTTTTTTCATCGTCGATAAGTGGATTATCCATAACATCGAAACTATTAAATTCAGAGATGAAAGATTCTGTGCTGTGGGAATAAGAAGATTCCAATTCTATCTTAATTGTCTCTAATTCAACCATAGAAGTATTACATCGTATCTCGAAATCATCATCTTCATCAAGGACATAAGCAATACCCCCACTCATACCAGCTGCAAAGTTTCTTCCCGTTTTACCTAATACTATTACTAGCCCTCCTGTCATATATTCACAACAATGGTCTCCTACTCCCTCTACGACAGCTATACCACCAGAGTTTCTAACACCAAATCTCTCTCCAGCAACACCTCGGAAATAACAATAGCCCTCTATTGCACCATATAAGGCCACATTTCCAATAATTATATTTTGTTCGGGAACAATCGGCGTATTTTTTGGCGGGTATACTATTAAATTACCGCCTGCTAGTCCCTTTCCTACGTAATCATTCGCGTCGCCCTCAAGTTCTATGGTTATTCCTTTCGACAAAAATGCTCCAAAACTTTGGCCCCCATTTCCGCTACCTCGTATATAAATTGTGTCATCCGGCAAGCCGGCGTGACCAAATCGCTGAGCTACCTCACCAGATAACATTGCTCCTACCGTTCTATTTGTACTTCTAAACTTTGTTTCAATCTTGACGGGAGACCTTGATTCCAACGCAGGTTTCGCCTCTCGAATTAATTGATTATCTAGAGCTTTTTCCAGCCCATGATCTTGGGTTTCACAATTATATAATGCTACTTCTGGCTCTATTTGCGGTTTATGTAATAACGGTGAAAGATCAATACCCTTTGCTTTCCAATGATTTATAGCCACACTAGAGTCTAATTTGTCAGTTCGTCCAATTAGCTCATTTACTTTACGGATGCCCAATTTTGCCATGATTGATCTAACTTCTTCTGCAATGAAGAACATCAGATTAATGACATGTTCTGGTTTTCCCTTAAATTTCTTTCTTAACTCCTCATCTTGGGTAGCAATACCAACTGGGCAGGTATTTAAATGGCACTTTCTCATCATAATACAGCCAGATGCAATCAAAGATGCGGTTGCTATACCAAATTCGTCAGCGCCAAGTATAGCCGCTATTGCGACGTCTCTTCCAGTTCTTATGCCTCCATCAGTTTGGACACAAATACGTCCTCTAAGTTTATTTAAGACTAATGTTTGGTGAGTCTCAGCTAGGCCTATTTCCCAAGGTGCCCCAGCATGCATCACAGATGTAATAGGGCTAGCTCCTGTGCCACCATCGGCGCCTGAAATTAAAACGTGGTCAGCATGAGCTTTGGCCACCCCAGCCGCTATTGTACCCACACCAACGATTGATACTAGTTTTACACTTATCCTCGCTTTAGGGTTAACATTTTTTAAGTCGTGAATTAACTGAGCTAAGTCCTCAATTGAATATATGTCATGATGTGGTGGAGGCGAAATCAGTCCTACACCTGGCGTTGAATATCGAACTTGGGCAATTATCTTGTCCACCTTGTGCCCTGGCAGTTGACCACCTTCTCCAGGTTTAGCCCCTTGGGCCATTTTGATTTGGATCTCATCTGCATTTCTCAGATATTCTGTAGTCACACCAAATCGCCCAGAAGCCACTTGTTTTATAGCTGATCTCATTGTATCGCCATTTGGTAATTCAAGATACCTCTCTGATTGTTCCCCCCCTTCACCCGTGTTCGATTTACCCCCTATTCTATTCATAGCTATTGCGAGGTTGGTGTGCGCTTCATAAGATATTGACCCAAACGACATTGCTCCAGTAACAAACCTTTTAACGATCTCACTAGCGGGTTCTACGGTATCTAATGGTATTTCATCTTTATTAAACTTAAATTCCAGTAATCCTCTAAAATTTTTTAATTTTTTTGATTGATCGTTCATTTCATTGGAGTATTTCTCATAAATTTCTGCGGAGTTTAATCGCGCGGAATGCTGTAATTGGGAAATGGTATCCGGTGTCCATAGATGCTCTTCACCTCGTATACGAAAAGCTAATTCTCCACCTACATCCAAGCTATTCTGCAGTACTGGATCGCTGCCATAGGCTAACTCATGTCTTTTTAAGGTTTCCTTGGCTATTTCTTGCAGTCCTATACCTTCTACAGCTGAAGCTGTCTTTGTAAAATATTTTTCAATAAAGCTACTTTCTAATCCAATAGCATCAAAAATCTGTGCTCCACAATAAGATTGATACGTAGAAATACCCATTTTGGATAACACCTTGAGTATTCCTTTATCAACTGCCTTAATGTAATTCATGTAAGCATCAGACAATGCAGTGACCTCGGATATTTCTGAGTGATATTCGGCAATTGTCTCGAACGCTAGGTATGGGTTTATTGCCTCAGCTCCGTAACCAGCTAACAGACAGAAGTCATGAACTTGCTTGGCTTCTCCCGTTTCTACAATCAGACCCGTTTCGGTTCTAAGCCCCTCTCTGATCAGAAAATGGTGGATTGCACTCGTTGCCAATAGTGCGGGTATAGCAACATTTTCTAAGCTAACCTGTCTATCTGATATTATGATAATATTATAACCTTCAACCACTGCTTGTTTTGCTTTTTTACACAGTTTATCCAGAGCTTTCGCCATTCCGTCAGTTCCTTCAGAAACACCGAAACAGATGTCCAAAGTGGTCGATCTAAATGATTTAACCTGACTATCAATGTTTCGAATTTTCTCCAGATCCGAATTTGAAAGAATTGGCTGGCGCACCTCAAGTCTCATATGGTCACCTCCAGAGGCCAAATTAAGCAAATTTGGTTTTGGGCCAATAAAAGATACCAGTGACATCACGAGTTCTTCTCGTATAGGGTCTATCGGCGGATTTGTGACTTGAGCAAAGCTCTGCTTAAAATAATCGTACAAAAGTTTAGGTCTATCTGATAAAACCGCATGGGGGATATCCCTACCCATGGAACCTACTGGGTCTTGCCCCAATTGTGCCATGGGTAATAAGAAAAATTTTATATCTTCTTGTGTATATCCAAATGCCTGCTGCTTATCCAATAATTCATTATCTCTTTCATATTTGGGTGGCGACTGATTAGGCAGGTCTTCGACGACTATCTGTGTTTTGTTAAGCCAAGATTGATAAGGATTAGCGCTTGATAGCCTGTTTTTTAACTCTTCATCATCAATGATACGTCCTTCCTCAAGGTCAATCAAAAACATCTTACCTGGTTGCAACCTCCATTTTTGAATAATGTCACTATCAGGTATATCCAATACGCCAACCTCAGATCCCATTAAGACTAAATCATCTTTTGTTACTAAGTATCGTGCAGGGCGAAGACCATTCCTATCAAGGGTTGCACCGATTTGTTTGCCGTCCGTAAAAGCAATCGCTGCTGGTCCATCCCACGGCTCCATTAAGGCCGCATTGTATTCATAGAAAGATTTTCTGGAATTATCCATCAGAGGGTTTTCATTCCATGCCTCTGGTATCATAAGCATTATAGCATGAGCAAGAGAGTAACCGCCTGCAATAAGCAGCTCTAGTGCATTGTCAAAAGAGGCCGAATCTGAAACTCCATCAGAAATAAGTGGCCATATTTTTTTAAGGTCTTTGCCCAAAATTTTTGAAGCCAAATTTTGTTTTCTGGCGGCCATCCAGTTTATATTTCCTCTTAGAGTATTAATTTCACCATTATGGCAGAGGTAACGAAAAGGTTGCGCGAGTTCCCATGATGGGAAAGTGTTTGTTGAAAACCTCTGATGAACTAGTGCGATGGCAGATTCCACCCTTTCGTCTTGAAGGTCAGTAAAGTAGGAGGCAACTCTGTCAGATAGCATCATGCCTTTGAAGCATAATGTCCTTGCAGATAGCGATGGGATATAGAAGTCTTCATTACCAGATAATTTTTTGTCTCTGACA
>PTLG01000066.1 GCA_002937995.1 Alphaproteobacteria bacterium MarineAlpha3_Bin7
AGAAGTTTTTTAATTAGAGTTTAATCTAGGACTTAACAAAACCGTTATGGAATGCTTCAATAGAAGTAAAAGCTCTAAATTAATAATAACTTATGAGGAGAAGTACCTAGTATGGACAGGGTAGAAAGAGGTGGGCTTAAAATAGATCCCGTAATAGATGTATTCGTTAAAGAGGAACTTACCCAAGATACAAAGTTAAGTGCAGATGAATTCTGGGATTGTTTCGCATCTATAATCCAAAAACTCTCAACTAAGAATAAAAGTCTGCTTGAAAAAAGATCAAATCTGCAAAGTGCAATTGAAGAATGGCACAAAGAGCGCAGGGGAGAAACTTTTGATAAAGAGCAGTACAAAAGTTTCCTATATGATATTGGCTACTTAGTTGAAGAAGGTGGTGACTTTCAGGTAGAAACCCAAAATCTCGACCCAGAAATCACGAGTATTCCAGGACCCCAATTAGTAGTTCCCGCAACCAATGCTCGCTTTGCACTTAATGCTGCCAACGCCCGCTGGGGTAGTTTGTATGACGCTCTTTATGGAACAGATGTAATTGATGAGGACGGTGGGAAAGAAAAATCAAACAAATATAACGAGACTAGAGGTGCGGCCGTTGTAGGTTATACAAATAAATTTCTTGATGAAATAATTCCTCTCTATAGCAAAAGCCACTCAGACGTCCATAAATACTCAGTTATAGACAAAAAACTTGATGCGGACGGTGCTTATCTAATCGATAGTAATCAATTTGCAGGATATTTAGGCGAGGAAGCCAACCCTACCTCATTACTATTTAAAAATAACGGGCTGCATATCGAACTCCAAATAGATAGAGAAGATAGCGTGGGTAAAAGCAGTTCATCGGGCGTAAAAGATGTAATACTTGAATCAGCTGTAACAACCATCCTAGACCTCGAAGACTCAGTTGCTACCGTGGATGGTGAAGATAAAGTAGGCGCCTATAGGAATCTCTTGGGACTCTTTAAGGGAAATTTGACAGCGACCTTTGAAAAGGGGTCAAAAAATGTTACCCGAAAACTTAATACAGATCTAAATTTTAAAGCCCCGTCAGGGAAAGATCTTGTGCTACCCGGACTTAGTTTACTTTTAGTGCGAAATGTAGGTCATTTAATGACTAATCCAGCCGTATTAGATCAATCTGGACAAGAAGTACCAGAGGGAATAATGGACGCACTATTCACTGGTCTTATCTGTATGCATGACACCAAACACCATAATTCTCCAGCTGGAAGTATTTATGTCGTTAAGCCCAAAATGCATGGACCTGAAGAAGTTGCTTTTACCTGTGAATTGTTCACGGCTGTTGAAGAAGCACTAGAACTGCCCAAAGACACTATAAAACTTGGTATCATGGACGAAGAAAGAAGAACTACAGTCAATCTAAAAGAGTGCATTAGGGTGGCAAAAACACGAGTTGTCTTTATTAATACCGGATTTCTTGATCGTACAGGTGATGAAATTCATACGTCTATGGAGGCAGGACCTTTCCTGCCAAAGAACGATATAAGGGGCGCAGTTTGGATTTCCGCTTATGAAGATTGGAATGTTGATATTGGTTTGGAAACTGGCCTAGATGGCAATGGACAAATAGGCAAAGGTATGTGGGCTATGCCCGATGAAATGCTGCAGATGGTTAATACCAAAATGAACCACCCGGAGTCTGGGGCAAGTACAGCCTGGGTGCCTTCTCCCACAGCCGCAACACTTCACGCGATTCACTATCACGGGGTTGATGTGCTCTCTCATCAAGTTGCGATTAAAAATAGAAAACGGGCTTCATTGGACGATATACTTCAGATTCCGCTACTAGAAGGCCAAAATCTTAGTGAGGATCAGATAAAAAATGAGCTTGAAAATAATTGCCAGGGTATACTTGGATATGTAGTACGATGGATCCAGCAGGGAGTTGGGTGCTCAAAAGTACCTGATATCAATAATGTCGGCCTAATGGAAGATAGAGCTACTCTAAGAATTTCCAGTCAACATATCGCTAATTGGCTATATCACGGTATTTGCTCAAAAGATCAGGTGCTCCAAACCATGAAAAGAATGGCTAGAATTGTAGATGAACAAAACCAAGGGGATGCTGATTATATTCCAATGTCAGACTCATTTGAAAAAAATATTGCATTTGGCGCAGCCTGTGATCTTGTGTTTAAGGGACATCTGCAGCCCTCTGGTTATACCGAACCGATACTTCATGAAAAGCGTTTACTTTTCAAAAAATCTAACACATAAAAACATAATTACAGTAATAGGTTGGTTTAACTTATAGATATGACAAATCAAGACTATCCAAGGGATCTAGTAGGATATGGCAGCGCCCCGCCTCAAGCTGATTGGCCGGGTGGAGCAAAGTTAGCACTTCAGTTTGTTATCAACTATGAGGAAGGGGGAGAAAACAATATACTCCATGGTGATTTAGCCTCTGAATCATTCCTGTCTGAGATAATTGGTGCTGATGCCAGAGAAAATGTTCGACATATGAGTATGGAGAGCTTCTATGAGTATGGGAGTAGGATCGGAGTATGGAGATTGTTCGAGTTATTTAGATCAAGAGAAATACCTGTGACCTTATTCGCAATTGCTATGGCAATGGAACGACACCCAGCAGTAATTGAAAACGCTCTCGAGAATGGTTTTGAAATTTGCAGTCATGGCTGGAAATGGATTGATTACCAATATATCTCTGAAGAAATAGAACGAGAGCATATGGAAAAAGCTGTAGAAATACACCAAAAGATTACTGGAGAAGCGCCTAAGGGCTGGTACACCGGAAGAACAAGCCCCAACACTAGAAAACTTGTCGTGGAACACGGTGGATTTGTTTATGACGCCGATGATTACAATGATGAACTACCCTTCTGGACTATTGTGAATAATAAAGAACACTTGGTAGTACCCTACAGTCTAGATGCTAATGATATGCGTTTTGCAACAAACCAGGGTTTTAATTCGGGAGATCAGTTTTATAGCTATTTGAAAGATACCTTTGACGTTTTGTACAAAGAGGGAGAGCAATTACCACGTATGATGTCCGTAGGTATTCACTGTCGAATTGCAGGAAGACCAGGTAGATTTAAAGCTCTAGAAAAGTTTGTTGATTACGCGAGGGAACATAAAGACGTTTGGTTTTGCAGACGCATAGATATTGCAGAACACTGGAAAAATAAGCACCCGTTTACAAAGTAACTTGAGGTAAATTTTAAACCTATCCGATGTAGGAACTCATGCAAGAACAAAAAGATCACCCCTTTAGCACCCAATTGGTTAATCTAGCTTCAAGTAAGTTAGGAGGGGTTGTGGTCTATGCAACAGATGAGTTTTTTGCATCAAAGGATCGCCTGATTAAAGACGAAGACCCTATCTTTATTACTGATAAATATGACGACCATGGCAAATGGATGGATGGATGGGAGTCAAGACGCCGCCGTGATGGAGGGTATGATTATAGCATCATAAAACTTGCAACTTCCGGAATAATTCAAGGTGTTGACATTAATACTGCACATTTTACCGGCAACCATCCCCCCTATGCTTCTCTCGAGGCGATGCTCTCGAATGACTTTCAGGATAAATCTGCTGAATGGGTCGAAATACTGCCAAAAACTAAAATAAAAGCGGATAGCCATAATTTTTTTAAAATAAAGTCAAAAGACAATTTTTCATTTATTCGATTAAATATATTTCCCGATGGTGGGGTGGCAAGACTGCGCACCTACGGACGACCTAATTGGAATGAAACCAACAATCATAGCAAAGAGCTTGTTGAGCTTACATCTATACTAAATGGGGGATACATAGTTGGTTATAACGATGCTCACTATGGCAACCCTTGGGTAATTTTGGCTCCTGGGCGAGGTGAAAATATGGGGGATGGCTGGGAAACTAGAAGAAGAAGAGAGCTTGGCAACGATTGGATTATAGTTTCTTTAGCAAAACGGGGTAAAATAGAACAAATAGAAATTGATACTGCTTACTTTAAAGGAAACTACCCGGACCGATGCACGGTGGAATATGCGGATATAAAGGACGTCTCTGATACAAAGCTATTAAAGGATAAGGTTGGCTGGAAAGAACTTTTGGGAGAGAAAAAGTTGGAGATGGATTGTGTACATAACTTTTACCGAGAAGATTTGGCCCATCAGGGGCCAGCTACACATCTAAGACTTAGTATCTATCCTGATGGTGGTATTAGTAGATTTAGGGCCTTTGGGTCAGTAGTTGACGGCTAGATAAAAGAAAAAATGGAAATACCTATCAAACCCTTGCTGGCTAATGAATTTGAAAGGTTTGGCACTGTAATCGACATCAAGAACTCCGAACCTCTAATAATTAATAGTGGTACTACAGAGCGCTTTCATGACTTAGCGAAAATCGACGTAGAAGATGCTAATGGTAAACCCTTGCTAAATATTTTTAGAGGCCAGCCACGACAATTTCCACTTAATATTGAAATGATGGAAAGACATCCTCTAGGTTCCCAAGCATTTTATCCAATACAGCCTCACGACTACCTCGTTGTTGTTTCAGATTGTACGTCAAAACCAAAGCCGGATGATATATATGCGTTTAAAGCTTCAGGCACTCAGGGAGTAAGTTATAAAAAGAATATTTGGCATCATCCGCTTTTAGTTACTGTTGCAAACCATGATTTTGTTGTGATAGACCGTGAAGGACCGGGGGACAACCTAGAAGAACATTTTTTTGATCAGGCTGATGATCCAGTATATATCAAACTAAATCTGTGACCCTATCACCTTCATATTTCTTAGGAAGTAATTGTGGTAAGAACTTTTTATATTGCTGTTAAATGTTTGACTACCAAACAATAACAGTAGTTCTGGTAACATTTTTGATCGCGGGAACGGTCAAGGGAACCATAGGTTTAGGGCTACCCACAACAAGTTTAGTACTTTTAACACTCTCTATAAACCTGCCGTCAGCCATGGCCCTATTATTGGTTCCATCGCTTATCACAAATATTTGGCAAGCATTTACCGGCAGTCACGGATTAGAAATAATAAAAAGATTTTGGCTTTTTTTCTTATTATCAACACTCTGTGTGTGGCCAGGTGCTATAATTCTCTCGGTTATTAGTATCAAATACTCGTCTGGTTTGTTAGGACTGCTTTTAATGTTATATACATCGTTTAGTCTAGGGAAAAAGAGATACTCAATTAATTCTAACACTGAAAAATATTTTAGCGTTGGATCTGGGATAATCAACGGAGTAGTAACCGGCATGACAGGATCTTTTATATTTCCTGGCGTATTATTTCTTAACTCTGTCGGCTTGCAAAAAGAAAAACTTTTTCAAGCAATGGGTATTCTTTTTACCCTATCTACAATCTCATTAGCATTTGCACTGAATCAGGTAGACCTCTTAAACCTAAAACAAGCTACTTGGTCATCTATTGCAACTATACCAGCAATAGTAGGTATGTTATTGGGCAACCAATTGAGAAAACAAATATCTGAAAAATTGTTCCAAACTATTTTTTTGATAACAATTTTCGTAATTGGATCTTATCTCGTTAGTAAATTGTTTATGGGATAAACACGGTGTAGCAAACAGGTATTTTATTTATTGCCACTAACATACTTTATGGTACAAAAAGTATTGCGAATGATTATTATTTGCATATAATAATATCAGAAGGGCGCCCCTTTCTCCAACTGTGCCGGATGGCTGCGTCCTTACAATCTCCCTTGCTGTCCGGCCGCCAGTTTAAAAAATAATTATAAATACTTATTGGCAGATTTAGCCCAACCAAGTGTGGGTTGTAATGTTAACTATGGCCTACCATGTTAATAATTTATATTCTAACTACAGTATTACAAAGGGAGAACCAAATGCTCATTCGAAGAAACCCAGAAACAGTCGCAGCTCCACCAAATGGGAGATATAGTCATTCTGTGGAAACACCTGAAAACTCTCGTTGGCTCCACATAGCAGGGCAGGTAGGAATTAAGCCAGATGGAACAATACCTAACACTATTGAAGAACAAGATGATCAAGTTTGGAAAAATACCATGCTGGTTCTTGAGAACGCAGGTTTTGGACCAGATGATATTGTCAAAATGACGATATATTCAACCGACCCAAATTGTATTGATTCACACATGGAAAACCGAAAGAAATATCTAAATGAAGGCAAAATGCCTGCAACGACCTGGCTAAACATTAGTTCTCTAGCTACCCCTGCTCTATTGATAGAGATGGAAGCTGTTGCCGCAAAAAAGGTCTAACTTAGTTATCTATAGTTCTAAAATTTATTGGTGGATATTGAGGTTTCGATGTAGACTAATAATTAAATGGACTACTCTACAAAGTATAACAGGCAAGTATCAGATAGAGGAAAGTTATGAGTAATTCAAAGATTACTGAAGTTGAAACTTTAAGGCAGACCTACCCTGAGCCTAAGGGTTCCTCTCTGGATAAAGTACTATATGAACTGGACCACCATTGTATAAACTTTATCTCAAGATCTCCATTTTTGGTACTAGGTACTGTTGGGGATGTTTCACCAAAAGGAGATAATCCTGGATTTGTCCGCGTTCTAGATAGTAAAAAACTCCTTCTTCCTGACAGAAGTGGAAACAATCGGCTAGACTCCTATCAAAACATTCTTTCCCAACCAACCATAGCAATAATTTTCTTTATACCTGGCATAAATGAGACGCTCCGTATTCGAGGTAAAGGCGAGATCACTATGGAAAGTAAATTATTGGCCCCCTCGGCACTGAAGAACAAGGTCCCAGAATCAGGATTGATCGTGCATGTTAGAGAGGCCTATCTACATTGTGGAAAAGCAATAATACGCTCAAAACTTTGGCAAAGCACAGACAACCTTGATGATTTTTCTGTTAGAGACATGTTTGCCGACCACGCAGGAAGAGACAGAAGTGAATTCAAAGAATATTATGACGGAGCCATGGAAAAAACAAAAATTGACGAGGGTCACAAATAAAAACATTATTTTCGTACTATAAGGATAACCGGTAATGATAAAATACTTAAGAATTGATCACGTAGCATTACATGTAAAAAATTTAACTTATTCAAAGTCTTTTTATGAAAAACACTTTGGATTTCAAACTTACTTTGAACATACCACACCTAACGAAATACCTATTGCCTATCTAAAACTAGGGGATACTATTTTAGAATTAACTGGGATTGAGGACTCACCCGTCAAGGGCTTTCACTTTTGTCTGGAAGTAGATAATTTTGATGAGGCTGTTGAGAAATTAGTAAAGGATGGAGTTAAAATAATACAGACGCCCCACAAGGCAACAGCTAGGCACTATAACGAAGAAAAATGGCAACGGGTGGTTTTCAAGGGCCCAGATGCTGAGCAAATAGAACTCAGAGGATAGTTAATTTCAAGTAACTGGATAATTTACATATAGCTTAACAATAGCCAGTATGATTTATGCCAACACCTGACAGACAACTAACATTATTTTAATGCAATTTGAATAAGTAAATATATGGCTGTCCCAAAGAAAAATGATGGCAAGCCAAGTGCTAATGGACCGGTAGAACGCATAATTATTGAACGCAAACTAAAAACTAATCCGGAAATCATAAAAAGACCCGATATGATATAGGCAATAGTATACAAGGTATTTCCTTTCAATTTTAGATAAGGTCTATTGTTACAATTTATCCCAAAAGTCAAATAGGAAATATTAAATACATTTCCCAAATTTCGTGCTGTCGTAACCTACTTTACAATACCTTAATATATTCTATCCTAATTCAAAGAACACCAAGTACTAATTAGATATAAAAAAGGGAGAGAAATAAGATGAAATTATCTATACCTCAAATACTGCGATCCACACTAATGGCAGCTGCAATTACTTTTTTTGCCTATCCATCAATGGCTCAAAAAATTTATAAGGCCGATGTCGGATCTCCCGGCGGCTCCTCACATAGCATGATGGTGACCTATGCGAAGATGGCTAAACGAGCTGGTGTAGAAATTCAGATTAATTCCGGTAAAACACTTACTGTATCAACATATCAAGCTGGAAAAGGTAAAATTGATTTCTATACTGGTGTCCCTTTTTTCTATAAAGCAATGAAGAAAAAAATTGCTATGTACAAAAAAAAGAAAGATGCCCCAGAAGTTGCTAAAAAGATCCGTTATATTTTCTCATACCCAGCAGGGCTAACCCACTTCCTAGTTTATGAAAACTCCGGGATACGAAGCTTTAAGGATTTTAAGGGGAAAAAAATATTTCTTGGGCCACCGGCAGGTGGGGCTACTTACGAGGCTAAAGTGCAGATAAAAGTAGGGTCTGGCTACCAAGCCGGCAAAGATTATCAAGGGGTAATTCTGAATTGGGGCGAGGGAATACAGGCTATGAAAGATAAGAAAATAGATGTGTTGGTTCGACCAATACAACTTGGCTCCGCACTTATTGAACAATTTGGGTTAACTAATAAATTCAGATTGATTTCACTGCCAGAAAAAGCCCTTAAGAAAGGTAGTGGATTAGAAGAATTTCTCAATGAACCAGACTATATGCTAACTACTGTTCAACCAAATAGTTATAAAGGACAGATGAATACTAAGCCTGTAGTGCAACTTGGCTATTACCTTTTTATTGGAACTCAGTCGATGATACCCCAAGATGTTGTCTATAAAGCAACTAAAAAATTCTGGGAAAATATAAAGGAAGTGCAAGCAACGGCCAAATATATGGAGGAACTTAATCGTAAAACTGCTTTTGCTGCAGTTAACGGACCTCTCCATATTGGTGCCTATAAATACTACAAAGAAGCTGGCTTTGATATTCCAGCTATTGCCATTCCGCCAGAGGCCAAATAATAATAACAATCTATAGTGAAACTGAGGCAATCTCTCATAAAAACTATTTATGACTTGAGAGCATTGCCCAGTTTCTTTGAACTAGTATGTTTACATCTGCACCAAAATTGATAAGCACCTGGCTAGGTAATACCGATCTCCGTACAATTATTGCCTCAATAGTTGCCCTAATACTCTCAGGGGTAATTATTTATTCAACTGGATTTGGTTTGTTTTATCCAATCGAGCAAAGGGGTGGTATCTATATAGCATCCATTTTGATCGTTATTTGCAAAATAGGATATGAACGCTATAAAAAACTGTCATCTAGTACCCAAAATTTATTTCTAAGTTTAATTGATATCCTAATTATTCTTGCTGCTGCTTTCTCTATATACCGTTTCATAGTTGTCCAAAGAGCCATGTCTAATGATCTGTACGATATTGAGACACTAGATATCTTGGCCTGCGCACTAGGCCTCTTAGTTTTTACAGAACTTACACGCAGAATATGGGGTTGGACATTATTTTGGGTAACAGTAATAAGCCTGTTATATATTCTTTGGGGACAAGATTTTCCAGGAATTTTGAGGCACTCTGGCTTTAGCTTAGAACAATTGTCAGAAAATTTGTGGTTTAACCTCAATAAAGGTGTTTTTGGTTCCATTTCTAATATAGTAATCAACGTTGTACTTATTTTTGTTTTGTTTGGAGTTTTGTTGGAAAGCACTGGAGCCGGGGAGACTCTCTTAAAATACGCGTTCAGAATTACCCAAAAAACAAGGGGCGGGCCTGCACATGCGGCAATACTAGCATCAGGATTCTTTGGAACAATGTCAGGAAGCCCAGTAGCTAATATCGTTGGCACGGGAACCTTTACAATACCAATAATCAAAAAAAGAGGTTTCTCGCCAGAATTTTCCGCTGGAGTTGAAGCAACAGCTTCTTGTGGGGGCCAAATAATGCCCCCTATAATGGGAGCAGCTGCTTTGGTAATGGCTGATTTGGCTGGAATTCCATATCTTTACTTAATAACAGCTGCATTATTGCCCGCTTTATTTTATTACCTCAGTCTATTTCTTGGGGTAACTGTGGAGGCCAGGAAACAAGGTATAGAACCTATAACCGATATAGAAGCTTACAAGATCACGCGACAAGATAAGATAAATGCAGTCATGTTTGTCGCCCCTATATTATCAGTAGTTGTGGCTCTTGTAACCGGGTTCTCTCCAGCGATGGCTGGATTTTTCGCACTATTAGTACTTTTAATCTGCAGTTTTCTAAACCCTGCAGTTAGAAGAGACCCCCTTCGCCTAATTAAGGGCTTAATTGCCGGTGGAGTTAATGCAGCAGAACTCATGATTTCCGTTGCAGCTATAGAGATAGTGGTAGGCGTAATGGATACAACTGGTCTTGGCCTAAAATTTGCTGGTTTAGTTGAAAATATTGGAGACCAGCAGTTATTTTTATCCTTGATAGTCGCTATGACGGGAGCATTGATTTTAGGAATGGGAATGCCGACGCTGCCCGCTTATCTAATTATCGTGCTTATAATGGGTCCAGCAATCAAGCTATTGGGTCTAAGCACGTTGGTTGTTCACCTTTTTGTATTTTACTATGGCGTAGCCTCTTCCTTAACCCCACCAGTGGCGATAGCGGCTTACGTGGCAGCCCCCATAGCTGGAGCTAACCCCATCATGACAGCACTTATGGCTTTGAGAATTGGCGCGGCTAAGTTCATTATACCATTTGCCTTTGCCTACTACCCCACCTTATTACTAGTTCAAGATTTTGACACAGTTTCCTTTATCTCTATTATTTGTCGACTAACACTAGTTATTTATTTAGTAAGCTCTGCGCTTAGCGCATTTGACCGAGAACGAATAGGATTAATTTCAATTATTTTACGCCTAGTAATTGCAACTCTTTGCCTCATCTCCATGCCTTTCATCCATATACCTGCTACAGCTATTGGTATAATATTAATCCTGTTTTCATGGAAAATTTACCCGTTCAATAAGTATAGAGAAAATACTAACTAGAGGCCGCCTTCCTCAACAATAAACTCCATTATATCCTGTAACCCATCACTCTGTTTCAAGTTAGAAAAGACAAATGGTTTATCACCTCTCATCTTTTTAGCATCTCTCTCCATAACTTTTAAGTCTGCCCCAACTAACGGAGCGAGATCTGTTTTGTTTATGACAAGTAAGTCAGAACGGGTAATGCCAGGACCACCTTTTTTAATATTTTGTAAAAAATGGTAGCGGAGGAGGGACTTGAACCCCCGACACGTGGATTATGATTCCACTGCTCTAACCAAGCTGAGCTACTCCGCCAAAATAATTAGACCTATTCTTAAATTCCCTACTAAGTAAAAAAATACAAAGTCAGAGAAAACCAGCACTCTTCTACTCTAAATTAAATAACTTTTCAATGCCACATCATCAGCAACCACTAATCAAAACTACCTTGAAGAAGGGTTTTACTTTATACCTAAGTAATATTTTGATACTAAAATGAAGTAGTAAGGTTATAAAAATGCAATCCAATGTTTTCGACTTAATAATTATTGGTGGGGGCCCAGGTGGATACGTAGCTGCTATTCGTGCATCCCAGCTAGGATTTAACGTCGCATGTGTCGAGAAAAAAAACACGTTGGGTGGCACGTGTCTTAATGAAGGATGTATTCCCTCCAAAACACTTCTAAATGCATCCCATAAGTATTCAGAGATTTCAAATAATGGATTAAATGAAATTGGGGTTAGGGCAACTAATGTCAAGTTAGACCTAGATCAAATGATGACCAACAAAAACGAGGTTGTCACGGGCCTAACCAATGGAATAGACCAATTGTTTAATAAAAATAAGATAACTCGTCTTTCGGGTCATGCCGAGATCAAAGGTCCAGGACAAGTTCAAATAAAATCCGGCCCTGATAAAGGTATATTTGAGGCAAAAAGAATAGTTATAGCGACAGGCTCCAAACCATTATCGCCTCAGGGAATAGAGATTGATGAAAAGACAATTATCTCCTCTAGTGGCGCACTCACTTTATCAAAAGTTCCAAAAAGATTATTAGTTATCGGTGCTGGGTATATTGGGATTGAAATGGCGACTGTCTG
>PTLG01000067.1 GCA_002937995.1 Alphaproteobacteria bacterium MarineAlpha3_Bin7
TTCAAGGTATAAATATGCGAGACGAAAGAGAACAATATATGAACATTGATAGTTTTAAAACAGATATTCCAGTGCTTGGACCCCTTAGTACTCAAGATATTACTAGGGGTATTTGCCGTTTTCTAACAGCCATGGACTATATCCCTTTAAAGGAATTTAAACTTTCATCTGGACGTCGTGTAGATGTAATGGGTTTAAACCCTGGCGGCCGTTTTCTATTGGTAGAGATTAAATCGTCAGTTGCCGATTTTAAGTCGGATAAAAAATGGAGGGAATATAGACCATTCGGAGATCTTATGTACTTTGGTGTGGCTAACGGTTTTCCAACTGAAATACTGCCAAATAGCTGCGGTATAATAATAGCTGACGCCTATAACGGCGCAGTGCTTAAAGAGTCACCATTGTTTAAGATAAATAACTCGAGGCGAAGAAGTCAACTATTGAAATTTGCGAGAAAAGCAGCATCTCGACTAAATAGCATCTCGACTAAATAAAGTAAATGATCCAAGAATTTAGTTTTTCGGGCTACATCAAAAAAACTGCTAGCTTTTGCTGATTTTTTAATAAGAATATCAGTGGAGATTATTTTTCAGGAGAAAGAGATGAAGAACGGAGTGGGGCAGCCCGTTACACGAAAAGAAGATCCCAAATTCTTAATGGGTAGGGGAAGGTATGTAGATGACATTGATTTACCAGACTTAGCGTATGGTTTTGTACTTCGGTCAATTCACGCAAATGCGAAGATAAGATCTATAAATACGAGTGAGGCAAAAGCCCTGCCAGGAGTTATAGGTATATTAACAGGTGACGATTATGTAAGTGATGGATTGGGTGTAATACATGCCGAAATTAACCCTAATTTGCTTAAAGGTGAGGCGATTCAATATCCCCATGCTGCACTCGTACGGGAATATGTAAAATGCGTTGGAGCACCAGTAGCCTTTGTTGTAGCTGAAACACAATCAATAGCAAAGGACGCGGCCGAAATTATTGAAATAGACTATGAAATACTAGAGTCGGCGACGGATCTCTCCAAAGTTAGAAGTGGAAATACACCTATCGTATGGGAGGGAATGAAGAGTAACGTTTCCTTTACTTATGGCATGGGGGATGCCGAAAAAGTGGCCGCAGCATTTTCTGATTCAGCTCATATCGTAAAGTCGACAGTCGTTAATAACCGTATAACTACCAATGCTATGGAGCCAAGGTGTTCAATAGGTATTTTTGAACCTGGAGAGGAAAAATTTACACTTTATTCAAGTAACCAGCGTCCAAATAATGCTCGTCAAGCCATAGCTAACGAAATATTTGAGATCTCCGAAGCACAATTACGGGTAATTTCTCCAGATGTTGGTGGTGGTTTTGGAATGAAGGGCAGTTTCTATGGGGAGGATGTACTAGTACTGTGGGCTGCCAGAAAATATAGTAGGCCCATTAAGTGGAATTCGGAAAGGAGCGAGTCCTTTGTTACAGATAGCCATGCGCGAGATGTAATTTCTGATTGCGAAATGAGTTTCGACGCAGATGGAAAGGTTACTGGGCTTAGAGTTCATGCCGATTATAATATTGGGGCTTATGTGGCTCCTGGCGGAAGTATTTCTCCTATGTGGTTTACACTTTTGTTATCGGGTGTTTACAGGATTCCAGCAGTGGAAGTAGTAACGAGGTGCCATTTCACTAATACTATATCTACAGCCCCTTATAGAGGAGCAGGAAGACCAGAATCTGCCTTTATTTTGGAGAGGCTTATGGATATGGCTAGCAACCAATTAAATATTGATCCTATTGAAATACGAAGAAAGAACCTCATTACCTCTGATGAAATGCCCTACCAGACGGCGCTTATGTTTAGTTACGATAGTGGGGAATTTATCGAGATTATGGATGAAGCTGTCAAGGAAGCTAATTGGTCTGAGTTTGAGGAGCGAAAAAAAGAATCTGAGTCTAAAGGAAAACTTAGAGGTATCGGTTTAGCTTGTTATCTGGAGGGCGCTGCCCCTTTTAACGAGCGTATGGAAATAAGGTTTGATTCCGGTGGAACAGTAACTGTCGTAGCGGGCACACACTCTCACGGACAGGGCCATGAGACTATATATTCCCAAATGGTATCAGACTTCCTTGGGGTCCCTTATGAGTCGGTTCACTTAGTTCAAGGTGATACGGATAAAGTGCCAATGGGCCGCGGTACAGTCGGTTCTAGGTCAATTACTGTTGGAGGATCTGCCTTGCGATTGGCTTCGGACGAGGTTATTGAAAAAGGAAAAAAAATAGCTGGTCATTTGTTAGAGGTTAGCCCAGAAGACATCGAGTTTAATAATGGAACCTTTTCGGTTGCGGGTACAGATAAGAGCATCGATATAACTGAGATAGCAAAGCGATCACATACACCAGTAATGTGGCCTGGAGAATTAGGGATGGGTTTGGAGGGTGTTGGTGTCTTTCAGTCAGGGCCAGGAAACTTTCCTAATGGTTGCCAAATAGCTGAAGTTGAAGTTGATGCAGAGACAGGCAAAGTTACTCTAGAAAATATGGTAATTGTTGGCGATGTGGGGACAGTAATAAATCCATTGTTACTTGGTGGTCAAATACATGGTGGCCTTACCCAAGGAATTGGACAGGCTCTTTTTGAGGATGTGGTATACGAAAAAAATGGAGGCCAGTTACTTTCTGCATCTTTTCAGGATTACACTATGCCTAGAGCCGATGATTTGCCGTTTTATGATATTACCTCTCATCCAGTGCCAACTAAACAAAACCCTCTTGGTGTCAAGGGAGCTGGTGAAACAGGAACAGTTGGTGCGCCTCCAGCTGTGCTAAATGCAGTGATCAATGCGCTTCAATCCAAAGGCGTAACTGATATTGAAATGCCGGCAACTCCCGAAAAGATTTGGTTGGCACTTAGAAAGGCAGCGTAAGACAGGGCCAAATTAATGCAAGTACGATTTTTGCCTAGTTTTCCGCCAATTTTTTTTGGTTTAGGTGCAGTTGGTAAAATAGGTGAAGCTCTAGCTACCACCAATATAACTAAGCCCCTCATTATTACTGATAAAGGGTTAGTTGAATACGGAGTTTTAAATCACTTAACTGAGTCTATCCCCTCAAATATTGATTTTTCTGTTTTTGACGATATTCCAGAAAATCCAACAATATTGGGGGTTGAGAATTCTCTAAACGCTTACCGAGAAAATGGCTGTAATGGGATAATTGCTTTGGGTGGTGGTTCGGTTCTTGATAGCGGAAAAGCTCTAAGAGTAATAACAAATCAAGATGGTCGATTGCATCTTTATTTAAAGGACCCCTCTAAAATTACAGCTGATGTTGCGCCCTATATTACGATACCTTCAACAGCTGGAACTGGAGCGGAAATTACATGGGGTGGGGGAATACACCCCGATGTTGACACACCAGCTTTTGGTTTGCGGTCACCTTATCTTAAACCAGATATTGCAATTTGTGACCCTGAAATAACAAGAACACTACCCCCTAAATTGACGGCAGCTACGGGAATGGATGCAATAACTCACTGTGTTGAGGGCTATCTTTCTAATAATCATAATCCCATATCTGAGGCGGTTGCATTAGATGGAATAAAACGAGTTATTAGTTATATTGGCCGAGCTTTTAGGAATGGTGACGATATGGAGGCTAGGGAAAATATGTCTATGGCTGCTATCCAAGGTGGGATTGCTATAGAGATGGGCCTAGGTCCAATACATGCGCTTTCCATGGCTTTTAGCGACGCTCCTCTTCATCATGGAACGTTGGTTACAGTTTCAATGCCAGCTGTTATGCGCTTTTATAATGGACTCAAAGGGGATAAATTGGATAAAGTTGCGATAGCTATGGGGTTGCCCGAAGGTGATAATTCTGGAAATAGGATAGCTGAAAAAATTGAGGAGCTTAACTTTGAAATGAGCCTTCCATCAACTGTCCGCCAAATGGGCTATAAGAAAAACGATCTGGGTCGAATGATTGAAGATGCATCCTCTTCCCATTTTAATTTACCTGCGCCAAAAAAGCCCACCAAAGAAGACTATAAAATCATTATTGAAGAAGTATTAGGGTAATCAAATTCATGAATTTAGGGTCTGGAACTTATTTTGACTATATAATCATTGGAGCTGGTTCGGCAGGATGCGTGTTAGCAAATAGGTTGACAGATAATTCTAAACACACGGCTTTGGTTCTTGAGGCAGGTGGTCGTGACAATAATTTACTAATACACATGCCCTACGCTGTTGGAAAAATATGGAAAAACCCAAAATTTAATTGGTCTTATAATTCTGAACCTGAACCCAACTTAGGGAATCGTGTTTTATTCCATCCAAGAGGTAAGGTGCTTGGGGGGTCATCTTCAATAAATATGACGGCCTATGTTCGAGGTAATAGTGGTGACTATGACCGTTGGGGACAGACTGGCCTAATTGATTGGAGTTACGATAAGGTACTTCCATACTTTAAAAAGTCTGAAAATTATTTAGCAGAGGAGAGTAGTTTCCACGGCACAACTGGGCCTATGAAAACAACAATTTCTGGTGTCGAAGATCCAGTTTTCGAAGCTTATCTTGCATCTGGTGAGGCACTGGGTTTTCGGCATCAACCAGATTTTAATGGTGCTGATCAGGAAGGCTTGTCGAAAATGCAAGTAAATAGTGCGGAGGGGAAAAGGTTTAGTGCGGCGGTTAGTTTCTTGCATCCAGCAATCTCAAGAGACAATTTAGAGGTTAGTACACGTTCACTAGTGAAGAGATTATTATTTGATGGAACCAAGGTTATTGGCATTGAATATGTCAAATCTGGAAACATAAAGAAAGTTTTTGCCCGGAAAGAGGTGATTCTATCTGCGGGTACTTATAATTCAGCAAAGATACTGCTATTGTCTGGAATTGGTCCAGAGGATGAACTTAGGAAGTTGGGGATAGATATTATTGCAAGTAGAAAAAATGTTGGGAAAAACCTTCAAGACCACCCTAGTTTTAATATTGAATATAAACGAATTTCAAGTTCCCAATTTTACCAAAACCTTAGGCTGGATAGACTAGCTTTTAATTTTATACGCGCCTTGCTTTTTAGGAGTGGTCCTGCGTCACATGCTTTAGCTTTTGGAACAGGGTTTGTGAGAAGTACGCCAGATAAATCGATTCCGGATATACAATTATTTTTAAAAAATTTCTCTGTTCAGGATAAAGAATGGTTCCCCATGATTAGATCCCCTGGGCCAAATGGTTTGGGCATTATGGCTTGTCATCTTAGACCCGAGAGTCGGGGATCTGTCTCACTAGGTTCGGCCAAATATCAAGACCCTCCAAAAATTATTAATAACTTTCTCAATACGGAAAACGATAGAACTACTCTTAGGAGGGCTTTTCACATAGTCAGGCAAATTTTTGAACAAAAACCTTTTTCTGAGCACATCGGTATGGAGTTAACGCCAGGCACTAATGTTAAAAGTGATGATGAAATAGACAAGTTTATTCGTGAAACACTAATTACAGTTTATCATCCTATCGGCTCATGTCGAATGGGAATAGATGATGAAGCAGTAGTTGATCCCGAACTAAGGGTTCGTGGCGTTCAGGGGTTACGGATTGTAGACGCCTCTGTCATGCCAGACTTGATAGGGGGAAATACTAATGCGTGTGTATTGATGATAGCAGAAAAAGCTGCCGACATCATTAAGGGGCACAAAAAACCCGCCAATCCATATCCAGAACAAGATTGGGATAAACGTCAGGGGTGGGAAGAGTTTGTTAAGCAAAAAAATAAAGTGAAATGAGTGGTCAGCCGACTCTTTGTAATAGCTCTCCGTTTATTCGCAACCAATTTTTTGATTGTTGATAGTTGGCATCAAGGGACCCGACGGTATCCCAGAAATCTTTACTATGATTTAAGTAGACTAAGTGGGCGACCTCATGAGCCGCAACATAATCTACTACTGGCTCTGGAGCCATTATTAATCGCCATGAAAAAGTAATGTTACCTTGACTTGAACATGAACCCCAGCTGCTACGGTTGTCTCTAATTGATATCCGGCCGAAACTAGCATCAAGGGTTGCAGCCATGCTCCTAACTTTATGGACTAGGATATTATGAGCATAATTTTTGAGCCAATCTTTTATACGTCTTGAGATATGTTCCACTTTTCCAGAGACCATCAATGTCTCGTTAATTAATTTTACGCCTCCCAAATTATCCGGATCGTGGCATATGATTATATTTTTTCCCATTAGGTTAAAAGTTTGGCCATCAATGAATGGGGTTTTGGGAGGTAATAATGAAAGTTTGTCGAATATCCAGTTAGCATTCTTTTCTACTAAACGCCTAATTTTTGAGGGTGAAAGAACCTTTGGCACTGTAATAATCAGGGCGTCAGTTCTAGGGTCTATTCTGAGTATAGTATGTTTAGCTCTACTATTATATTTAATTTGTACTTTAATAGATTGTTTTTTGTTTAAAGTTATAGTGTTACAATAAGTTTTATTTTCACTGTTCATTCGTTCTCTATCCAATCAACTATGTGATCATGTAGATCAACATCTTCATCTTCGGAAATTGTTCTCCCCCTCACTGAAATACCAGCATCATGTACGCTTTGATAGCTGCCAGATTTAAGGTGATGCCACCAGTATAGATCCTTTCCTTCCCAAACTAATTTATAAGCACAGGTGTCGGGGAGCCATTTTATTTTATTTATTGTTTTTGTTGTTATTACTAGGCAGTCTGGAATTTTTTTATGCCGATTAGTATAATCCTTGCATTTGCAACTATTCTCGTTGAGTAGTGTACAGGCGACATTGGTATACTCAATTTCGCCTGTATCAGCGTATTCTATTTTGTGAAGACAACATTTTCCACATCCATCACAGAGTGCTTCCCACTCCTCGGTACTAAAATCAACAAGTGATTTAGTTTTCCAGTAACTTTTGTTCAGCGCCTGCTCCATTGTTGTTATTGTTAAAACACTATCTTACTATAAGTATCTAAAATGAAGTATGAATACTCCCTTTAGATTCTAACAAGCTTTATGTTGTATTTGAGCCAAAAAATAGACGGACGTTTGACAATTGTTTGATCATAAAAAATACCAAGTTCCGCATGACACTCTAGTAAAGAAACGTTCAGTATTAATTGCTGGTCACAGTACCAGTATATCATTAGAGGAAGCTTTTTGGCGAGAACTCAAATTGATTTCTAAGGCTCGCAATGTATCTCTAAACAAAATAATTACAGAAATAGATAAAAGCCGGACTGGAAATTTGTCCAGTTCCATTAGAGTTTTTGTTTTGGCACAGTTAAAACTAAATTTATAATATTACAATTCATCGAAGAAGACCTCTAAGCATATTTTTTATTAGATCTTCAGGTTTCGGTTGAGTACTAGAAGGCTCTTTATTTTTGACTCTATCTGTTTCTCTATTAGTTGGTTTTTGCCTAGGTGAGGTAAGTTTCTCCAGTATACCACCAATATTTCTATTTTTTATTTTTTTATTTAATCTTTCGCCTAATTTACCAGGTAACTTAAAACCATTTCTTGTAAGTGATCTCGTGTCTAGCCTGACCTGAGGGTTATCAATATTACCAAAAACCTTAAATGGAACTATTGGCTTTTCATTTCCTCTCAAAATCTCATTAAACAAAGGGTTTTGAGATAAATTTAGAGTTCCGCTAGTTGCCAATTTCCAATTAGGCAGGTCGATAGTCCCTTTAGCATTTCCAGAGCCCAAAGAGGAGGATAACTTAAGGGCACTAAATTTGGCCTTTCCATTTTTAATATTAAAATCTCCTGATAAGTCTGCTAGACCCTTATTGCCTTGTTTGCCGATGAGGCTGAGGTTTGCTGAGAATGAATTAAATAATGAATAGATTGCTGACAAAGGAGAATTAGGGTTTTTCTTACTAGAAACGTCGTAACCTAGTATGGACAAGGAGCCAGAACCATTCATAGATGAAATTAAACTTAGTTCATTATTACCTCTTGTTTTAATAGTTCCATTAAAATTTACTTTACCCGAGCCAATATTGCTTTGCTCAAAGAACATTGCTGCCTTTTCTAAATCCAGTCTATTAACTTTTATGCTCAGGTCATATGATGTTTTTGATTTAGAGGTATCTACGTCTGCAGTGGCGTTGAGGGTGCCTTGATAAATTTGACTCTCTAGCCTCGGTATTTTTAATTTCCCAGAGTTTAGTTTTATTTGGGTCTTTGTTTTTTCTAAGGCAATATTACCAAAGACAAATAGTGGTATCTGCAAGTCCAAATTGGCATCCAATAATCTCAAAAAGGTTAAATCGATTTTCTTTTTTGACCATCTTTTTCTAGACCCGACATTTCTATTATCATTGCTAGAAGCTACAGATATAAAATCCCTTTTACCATCCCAGGTGGCAAGTTGCAGGTAACCACCTAGAGGCCTAGATTTAGCTTTTTTTATACTAGGCAGGAAATTATCCAAAAAAATGGCTCCAGTTTCTAATTTTCCATCGATTTTAGGTACAGGTCCATCAATGCTTATTGCAATATTTCCAGCCAGGATAGGTTTGTTTAATATAGCAGAAGCGTCCCTGAATTTAATTAGTTTCTTGTTTAAATCTATTTTCCCTTTTATCAGGAGTTTTCCAAGCTTTCCTATCCTTGGTTGGTAGTTTACACCAATTTGACGAAGCAGTTTTAGGGGCCGTCTATGAATTAGGGAAACCTCCCCCGAAAATTTATCCAGGTCACCATTTAGATTGAAGGGTCCTTTGATTTTTAGTGTACCTCCCATTGTATTGATAGATACAATTCCAACGAGGTTTGTTTTATTACTATTTAGGTTTCCGACAATATTAAATTTACCTATTTTGTTTACTATATTGTTTTTGTTAACACCCAGAGCTTTAGCTAATTTTTTGGTAAAATTACCTTCGATATCAATATTAAGGTCGTCAAAAAATAGTCCTTCTGAAAAATTGGGAGAGGCCAAGTTTGACAAAACACCTGATGTAATAACCTTACAGTCCAAAACGTTTAATATAGATAGTTTCTCAACGCTTAAACGGCCATTTCTCAGTTCTGCCAATAATTCTGTATTTTTCATCTCCACTTGATTAAATCTGAGTTCTTTAAATTTTGTTTTGACCTTAATTTCGAATTTGTTATTACGTCCAAACAAGTTGACCAAGTTTTTGTTTGTGCTTGGAGTGGGTAAAACATTCTTTGCAGTAACAGTTCCCCCTAATTCTGATTGGCTCTTTGTTTCCTGAAGAAGGACAAGCATTTTATTTTTATTTACCAACTTATCGATATCTAAACGCCTAGCATTTAGATCAACAATTATCCTATTTTTTTCTCCTAGACTTATTAAAGTACTACCCCGCAGCTTGGAGCCATCCAAGTTGACCTTAATTTCATATAAATTTATGCTTGTGGGGGTTGCTTTGATTGCCGATGATAATTGAAGAGATTGTCTGGCGTCTTTTCCAAAATTAGCTGTATTATCTCTTACCCAAGTAACTAATTTACCTAAATTTTTACTTCTAAGGTCTAGGGTGCCGTCTAAAATTGGTTGTTGCCCCTGTGTGTTGATGAACCCAAAAAAGGCAATATTTGACTGCCCAGGTATATTTGCAGAAATTTGATTTATTGTGATTTCGTCTTTTGTTAAGACCACACTCAACTTTCCATTCTCTATTTTATCATCCCTAAATCGTATTTTTTTAATGTTTAGGTCTAGATGGAGTTCTAGTTCACTTGAGTAGGAAAAATTCTTAATATACGAGCGTTGGGTAGTTTTTTTCTCATTAATTTTTGTTGTTTTTTTTGTTTCAGAACTTGAATCTATTACTTTGACGTCATTTGGTGTTTTTTGCAGCATCTGATCCAAATTAATAGAGTTTGAAGACAGGGTTATTCTGGCCATCTTTTTATTCCCGAAATCAATTTTTGCAGACCCCAATATTTTTGTTTTTCCAGTTTGTAATAGTGTGTCTTCTAGAACTACAGTTTCCTTGTGCAACTCAAGTTGGGACGAAAACTTAAAGTCTCGGTTGATGGGTATACTTGTTTGTAAATTTCCAAAAATCCTTTTTACCATGTGGCCTAGGTTTTTGGTCTCGGCGGACATTTTTCCACGTATTTTTGGATTAGCGCTAAGCTCCGATATTGCCCCCTCAAACCTTGCCAGAGCGGAGTTATCTTCCAATTTAGAAAAAAATGTAATTGGTAAAGTCCTTCCTTGAATTATTTTTCCAGCGGAACCAGAAAAAATAATAGGTAAACCACCAACACTAGCCTTACCAGATGCATCCATTGGTCCCTCCAGAGATGCTAGGCGAAATTTACCGTTAATATTCGTGATATTTTTTATGTAGTTTGGCAAATCGCCAATGAGGTTAACCCTACCGTTTTTAACTATAAAGTTTTGGATTTGTAGTTTAGTTTGGGAAGGGGATTTTTTTTCGAGTGCAAATGCTGTTTTCTCGGTGGACTCCTGGTCAATTTTTTGTGTCACGCGAGGCGAAGATTTAGAGGTGTTTCTTTTTTCATTTTGCGAAGACGTTGGAACAACCAAATTCATTTCTGGTTTCTGGAGTTCAATAGAAGATACTATAACCTTACCCAAAACAAGTGGGATTAGGTTCAAATTAATTTCTAAACGTTGTACTTCCAAAAAATTGTTTATTTTTGTATATGAGGATTTGTTAGGTAGACTAATATCCGTAACGATCAATGTTGGAGATGGCAATATGCCAATTTTTATATCACCTTTTATTGTTATTTCCTTACCTGTATGTTTTTTAACCAAATCGACTATCAGAGGATTATATTGATTCCAGCTGATAAAGTTGAGGACTATAACTCCACTCCCCACAACAAAGACGAGGACGAGAGATAAAATTAACAATAGTTTTTTCAAGTTTGGCCTTCGATAGTTAAATGTTTATAAAATCCAATGTTATGAGCTTTTGAAATAACATCTGGATACTAGTTATAGCGTTGCAAAGGCTCAATTAAAACCTACTATTCAAGCTTGACTTCTGTATACCATCCTCTATGTCGGTAGCGACACGGCTTGGTTATGCTCAAAGTTGAATGGGCGGGGTTGCAGCTCTAGTTAAAAATTAACCTCGGTTTGGTCCTAGAATAAGATTATTAATTATTATGAATTATAGCTTCAGTTCGTTTTTCAAAAGCGGGATGGTGAGGTCTCTTCGCCATCGTGATTATACAATGTACGCACTGGCAGGGTTTGTCTCAAACCTTGGTCTTTGGGTGCAAAGGGTTGCCGTAGGTTGGCTAACATGGACTTATACTGAATCATGGACCTGGTTGGGATTAATTGTATTTTCCGAAGGTATGATGGCTACTGTTGTAATGCCGATAGCAGGCACCTACGCAGACCGTATTGATCGTATCTTTTTGGCTAAATTGAGCCAAGTAGGATTAATGCTGATATCAGCCCTTCTCGCATTTTTAACATTTCTGGATATAACAAATATTTGGATTCTGCTGGTCTTGATGATGATGTCTGGCGTTGTTGAGGGGCTGTGGGCTCCAGTTAGACTCTCTATGGCTCCCAATTTAGTTCCTAAGGAAGATTTGTCTTCAGCAGTCGGAGTTAGCGCATCTCTTTTTAATCTAGCTCAATTTCTTGGTCCAGCAGTTGCAGGTATTATCATCGCTTCTTTTGAATCTTTTGAATATCAATTTGGTTTTGCATTTGGATTTAACTCCATCACCTTTTTGAGCTATTTTATAGTGCTCTTTTTTATAGAATTAAGGAAGACTACGATTAGAAGTAGCAAAAAACTTGGATTTGTATCAGATTTTAAAGCAGGGGTGCGCTATATACTCGATACGCCAGGGCTTTTACTTTTCATATTCCTA
>PTLG01000068.1 GCA_002937995.1 Alphaproteobacteria bacterium MarineAlpha3_Bin7
AGGGGAAAAATGTTCGGAAATGATTACCTCTGGTAACTAAAACCCGCCGAAAAGGTGATTAGCCCTCTACTGCCACGCCTTTTTCTGCAAATAATTCCCCAAGTTCGCCTGACTCTTGCATTTCTCTAACAATATCACATCCGCCAACAAACTCTCCCTTTACGTACAACTGGGGAATTGTGGGCCAATTGGAGAAAGTTTTTATTCCCTCTCGGATTTCGGCATCCTGTAGGACATCTACACTGCCAAACTTGACACCGGCCATTTGAAGGGCTTGTACAGTTGCAGCGGAGAAACCACATTGTGGAAACATAGGAGATCCCTTCATAAACAATAAGACATCTTCCTTCTCAATTTCTTTTTGGATTTTGTTTTTAGTTGCTTCTTCCATCAATCTCTTTCCTTAATAAGTTTATCTTTATATCTTAACGAATTATTTATTATCAGGTGTACCTGTTTGCAAAGCTAAGGCATGAAGCTCTGTTCCCATCTTACCCTGCAAAGCGTCATACACCAACTGATGCTGCCTAACTCTACTCAAACCAGAAAAAATAGGAGAGATAACATGGGCAGCGTAATGATCACCATCACCCCTTAAATCCTCGATCCAAACCTCAGCATCGGGTATGCCCGACTTAATTAATCTCTCTATTTCAGCAACATCCATCGCCATGGGTCAATTTACCTCCGCAAATACTCTTTTAAGATAGTCTAACTTAAGAAAAAGTAAATAAAACATGACTCCCTTATAGGGTTATAACCTATAACTCTTAACTATACGGCCAACCTAAGTTGACATTAGATTAGGCAACCAAGACTCATGAGCATCTCTTAATTCCTTTAAAGCTATACTTTCCCCATCTACTATAATGTCATGCCCACCAACAACACCTACCTTTTTTATAGGTATAGATTTCAAGCGTGCCTCTCTTACAAATGATTTGCTGTCCGCTGAACAAATCAAATAACGCCCTTGATCCTCTCCAAAAAACCACGCATGAATCGGCATATCAAAATCAAACCCGCAAGTCCGAACCCCCAAGTTAGAAGCTAAAGCCATTTCAACCATTGCTATTAGCAGCCCTCCGTCAGATATATCATGGCATGAGGCAATATTTCCCTTATTAATTTGCTCCTTCAAGAACTCACCGGTTACTTTTTCACGTTCTAAATCAACCGGTGGAGGTGCTCCATCTTCTCTCCCCTCTATCTCACGCAAATATAGGGATTGGCCCAAATGCCCCTTAACCTCCCCGACTTGATAAATATCTTGTCCCTCACTACCAAACGTTAGTGTGATAGTATTTTCATAGTCTTCTATAATTCCGACTGCTCCAATAGTAGGAGTAGGAGCAATTGCTTTACCGTTTGTTTCATTGTAGAGAGATACATTTCCTGACACTACGGGGAAATTTAAGTGGCGGCACGCTTCCCCAATACCTTTTATAGCACAGACAATTTCTCCCATAATTTCTGGCTTCTCCGGATTCCCAAAGTTTAAATTATCTGTAATAGCTAGCGGCCTTGCTCCTACAGATATTAAATTTCTCCATGCTTCCACAACCGCTTGTTTGGCGCCTTCGAATGGATCAGCGAGGCAATATCTAGGTGTGCAGTCAGTGGTCATAGCTACAGCTTTTTTTGTACCTTCAAGGCCAACGACCGCGGCATCACCGCCAGGGGCTTGAATTGTTTTTCCCATAACCAAATAATCATATTGCTCCCATATCCAACGTTTTGAACAAAGGTCTGAAGAACCTAGTAGAGTTTTCAAAACTGAAACTACTGAATCAGGTTCTGGTATGTCTTCTGGTTTCACTATACTGCTGGGTATCGGTTTTTCCCAGGGTCTATCATATTCGGGTGCTTTGCTAACTAGGGGTTCTATAGGTAGGTCCGCTATTAACTTCTTATTCTCCATGATTTTCATCCGACCCGAAGAATCCAAGTTACCAATCACTGAAAAATCAAGACCCCACTTCTCAAAAACTTTTTTTGCTTCTCCTTCAGACCCGGGGTTTATAACCATAAGCATTCTCTCCTGGCTTTCACTGAGAAGAAATTCATAGGCATTCATCTTTTTCTCTCTTGCGGGTATCTTGTCTATATTTATTTCCAGACCAACCCCGCCTTTCGCCGCCATTTCAAATGATGAAGATGTTAACCCTGCGGCGCCCATATCTTGAATTGCAACTATGGATTTAGTATCCATCAACTCCAAACACGCCTCTATCAATAGTTTTTCTGTAAAAGGGTCACCGACCTGAACCGTTGGTTTTTTTTCTTCCGCGTCCTCATTAAAATCTGACGAAGCCATTGTTGCTCCGTGTATTCCATCTCTGCCAGTTCTTGAGCCAACATAAACAATAGGGTTACCCGCGCCTTTCGCTGCTGAATAAAAAATACTATCCGACTTTGCCAAGCCCACTGCCATAGCATTTACTAAATTATTACCGTCAAAAGATTTATGAAACTCACACTCTCCACCCACTGTAGGCACACCCACACAATTTCCGTACCCGCCTATGCCGCGTACTACTCCAGATAGCAAATGGCGAGTTTTTGGATTTTCTGGGCTGCCAAACCTAAGAGCGTTAAGAATAGCGAATGGACGAGCACCCATAGTAAATACATCTCTTAATATACCCCCAACCCCGGTTGCCGCACCCTGGTAGGGTTCTATGAATGATGGATGATTGTGACTCTCCATTTTGAAAATTACTGACAAGCCGTCTCCTATATCAACTACTCCCGCGTTTTCCCCTGGCCCGCAAATCACCCAAGGAGCTTCTGTCGGCAAGGTTTTTAGCCACTTCTTGGAGGATTTATAGGAACAATGCTCAGACCACATAACAGAAAATATACCTAGTTCTGTATAATTAGGTTCTCTGCCTAGGATTTCCAATATCTTCTCGTATTCGTCATCCTTTAGTCCATGTTCTAAAACAACTTGTCGTGTTATTTCTTCCATCCACTTGCCAGCCTAATTATCAGCAAAACCCATAAAGAGCCTTCTTCCATGATCAGAAGGAAGCGCAAATGCATTCTCGGGATGGGGCATCATTCCCAACACATTTCGATTGTGATTGTAAATACCTGCTATATTCCTCTTTGAACCATTAGGATTAAAACTTTCACTAGTTTGGCCATCAGAACTGCAATAGCGGAAAGCCACCAAGTCTCTCTGTTCTAGATCATCTAGAATATCCTCAGTTGCATAATAATTACCATCATGATGAGCTACAGGAATTTTTACTACCTCACCTGAATTATATTTTTGCAAGAACTGTGAATTAGGGTTTTCTGTTCGAAGGTAAACTTCCCTGCAAATAAAGTTAAGATCAATATTTCTCATCAGTGCACCAGGCAAAAGACGGGCCTCAGTTAAAACTTGGAAACCATTACAAATCCCCAGAACGTAAACCCCTCTATTGGCTCTATTAATTATTTCTGCAATAATTGGAGAATTAGCTGCCATTGAACCAGGCCTAAGATAATCTCCATATGAAAAACCGCCTGGTAAAACAATCAAATCAACTTGCGGAAAGCTATTCTCTTCGTGCCATATAACATATGGTTGGTTGCCGAGTGCCTCACCCAAGGCTGTTATCATTTCTCGCTCTCTGTTAGTTCCCGGAAAAATAACAATAGCCGACTTCATGAGCTTTTACTTGGTTTATTGATTAATCTAACTCTACTTCATATTTTTCGATTACGGTATTTACTAGCAGCTTGTCGCACATTTCGCGAACTTTCTCTTCAGCACCCGCTGAAGAAATATCTTCCAAAAAAATTTCAATATACTTTCCCTGCCTCACTTCACTTATGCCATCAAAACCTATAGAGTTAAGGGCATTTTTTATGGCCCTTCCCTGGGGATCCAGAACGCCATCCTTCAAGGAAACATGAACTTTTGCTTTCAAAAACCTTCCTATCCCTATTTAACTAATTTTGGGCCTTCAGCCTTTAACAAGTGAGCCTCTGGCAAAATACCTAACCGCCTCGCCACCTCTTGGTATGCCTCTTCAACCTCTCCCATGTCGCTTCTAAATCTATCTTTATCGAGCTTCTTGTTAGTCTTTGCGTCCCAAAGCCTGCAACTATCTGGGCTGATTTCATCAGCAAGTACTATCTTTAAACTGTCATCCACCCATAAACGTCCAAATTCTATCTTGAAGTCAACCAGTCTAATTCCTATTCCCAAAAAAAGGCCACACATAAAATCGTTGATCCTAAGCGCCAAACTCATTATTTCATCAAGCTCAGAATGGCTAGCCCAATTAAATGCTGTTATGTGTTCCTCAAGTATCATGGGATCATCTAGTTCATCATCCTTATAATAATATTCAACTATGGAACGAGGCAGCGAAACACCTTCTTCCATACCAAAACGCTTCGCTAATGAACCAGCAATAATATTTCTAACAACAACTTCAATTGGTATAATTTCTACTTTATGCAATAGTTGCTCTCGCATATTTAGTCGCTTTATGAAATGTGTGGAGATACCAATTTCAGAAAGTTTGGACATCATAAACTCAGAAATACTATTGTTAATTACTCCTTTGCCAGTGATCATACCTTTCTTCTGATTGTTAAAGGCAGTTGCATCATCCTTAAAATAAGCCACAACCGTCTCTGGCTCAGGTCCTTCAAAAATCACCTTTGCCTTGCCCTCGTATAATTGTCTACGTCTTGTCATTACATACACCCTACCATTTTTCTAAGCGATGAGCCTAACTATTGTTACTCTATACCAGTAGTAGGGTGCTATGACAATTGGCAAGCAATGACTTTTATATTTTGATGTAAATTAAATATCATTCTAGATTGGCGTCCCTTAAATTAGTAAACCAAAATTTAGGGCTAACCCCTTGATTCTCCTTGTTTGGCAAGGCTATCAAAGCTGAAGACACGGTGCCAAAACCGTCATTGTTTTTAATAAATATTGCTGACTCCGCACCTTGATCTGGATCATAATTTGATTCCATTAATAACATTTTCCAGCTATTCCAATCTTCCGATTCGATGTCTGGCAACTTTGCCCGTTCAAAACATTTCAAAAACCGCTTTATTCTTGGTGAACCAAGATCATTAAGATCAGCCGATGTAACCATAGAGAAGCCACTAGGCACCGCAGATACCTCTACCCTGCCATTATTAATTAAAGGGTCAGACTTTAACCAATAAGCACTTTCGTTATCAGCTATTACCAAATTGAATGAACGAAATGAACTTTTGTTTATATCAGCCAGCATTTCGATAGCTGTGTCTGCATCTGCGTGATCTAAAGCTTCTAGGGGCAACTCCCCCCTTGTCCTAAGTCCTTCTTTTGGACCTAAAGAACCCTCTCTATTCAAAACGGCTGCTACAACCCCAAAATCGTTAATTGCCAGCCAGGTTCCGCCTTTTAATAAATCTTTTCCACCATAAACATCAGGTCTATCTGGCCAATGTCTCGCTGGCGGCAACCATGGCCGATTTAGTTTCTCATCCCGGTTTGCGGCTATCAACAGAGGCCATTTTTCACCGGGTCTTCTGCATATCACAAGAGTACACATTTAAATACTTTTTCTTAACTTTAAATAATGTTTCTTAATTTTTTGATTAAAAAACTAAAAATTCTCGTTTAAACTAAGTTATAAAAAAGTACTATATACTAAAATCTAAAGCTGTTGGTGATAGTCTTTAATAATATTTGAATTAAAAAAAATGGAAAAATGACGATGAGCGATGCATTCGAGGATAGAGAGAAGGCTTTTGAGACTAAGTTTAAACTTGATCAGGAGACAACATTTAAAGTAGAGGCTAGAAGGAATAAATTGCTAGGCTTATGGTTGGCTGAAAAACTAGGCATTGTTGAATCAGAGATCGAAAATTATGCTAAAGAGGTAGTTCTCTCTGATTTGGATGAGCCTGGGATCGAGGACCTAGTTCGAAAGGTTACTAGTGACATTCAAACTCACGGAGCCGATATTGAGGAGAATGAGATTCGGGAAAAAATTAGATACTTTGAAAATATTGCAATCAAGGAAATTACTAACACTGATTAATTAAAGACTATTTGTCAAAAACGCGGGTGAAAATTTTATCTATATTTTTAGTATGGTATCTTATATCAAATAGACTCTCGAGTTCCTTTTCCTTAATGATTTTTTTAACCTCTGAGTCACTTTTTAGCTCGGATAAAAAATCTAGGTCTTTTTCCCATACCTTCTTGGCATTTCGTTGAACTATTTCATAAGAAGTTTCTCTATCCATACCTCCTTGAGTCAGGGCTAGTAAAACTCGCTGGGAAAATACTAATCCACCCAATTTCTCCAAATTCTTCATCATATTCTCTGGATAGACCAATAAGTTTTTCACTACATCGCTTAATCTCGCCAAAGCAAAATCAAGAGTTATGGTAACATCTGGAAAAATCATTCTTTCTACAGATGAATGTGAAATATCTCTCTCATGCCAAAGAGAGACATTTTCTAGGGCCGGTAAAACTGCCGATCTTACTAGCCGAGAAAGACCAGTTAAATTCTCTGTTAGTACAGGGTTGCGTTTATGGGGCATCGCAGAAGAGCCCTTCTGTCCCTCAGAAAAGAACTCCTCTACTTCTCTCACTTCAGTCCTCTGAAGGTGTCTAATTTCGGTCGCTAGATGTTCAACTGAACTTGCTATAACCCCCAACACAGACAGAAACATAGCATGTCTATCCCGAGGTATAACTTGTGTAGAAATAACCTCGGCATCTAATCCCATCTTATTTGCAACATACTCCTCAACAAATGGGTCGATGTTTGCAAATGTTCCCACTGCACCAGAAATTGCACAGGTAGAAATCTCCTTTCGCGCATTAAGCAACCTCTCCCTATTTCTTGAAAATTCAGCATAGAATGATGCTAACTTTAAACCAAAGGTGGTTGGTTCAGCATGGATCCCATGGCTCCGCCCCATACAGATAGTATCCTTGAATTCTTGAGCACGCCTCTTCAAAACCTTCAGCAGGGAGTCTAAATCCTCTATTAATAAATTTGTCGACTGAACTAGCTGAAGAGAGAGACAAGTATCTAATACATCCGACGATGTCATTCCTTGGTGCACAAATCTTGCTTCAGGCCCAACGTATTCAGCCAAATTTGTTAAAAAAGCAATCACATCATGCTTCGTTTCTCTCTCAATTTCATCTATTCTAGCAAGATCAAAGCTACCCTTATCCCAAACAGCTGCTGCAGCCTCCTTTGGAATAACCCCTAAAAAAGCCTGAGCATCACAAGCATGCGCCTCAATATCAAACCAAATTCTAAATTTATTTTTAGGTTCCCAAATCTCCCGCATCCGCGGCCGACTATACCTTTCTAGCACAACGATTTCCTCTATTATTTTGTTTACTAAGCATTAAAATAGGGTGGCTTTTCAAGCCCTTTTCTGGATAATGTGAAAATTTCATAGCCATCTGCTGTAACCCCCAGTGAGTGCTCAAACTGTGCTGATAATGATTTGTCTTTTGTTACAGCAGTCCAACCATCCGATAGTATTCTCACTTCTGGCTTACCAATATTCACCATGGGTTCGATGGTAAAAAACATTCCCTCTCTAAGCACCTCTCCAGTTCCAGGTACGCCGAAATGTAAAATATTTGGGACATCGTGAAAAACCTGACCTAGACCATGCCCACAAAAATCCCTTACAACAGTATATCGGAAAGATTCAACAAAGTTTTGAATAGCGTAACCAATATCACCTACTGTGGCACCTGGCCTCACCACTTTGATTCCCTCCATCAAGGCGTCATACGTAACGTCAACTAGCCTCTTTGCTTTTACACTGGGAGTCCCCACAAAGAACATCCGGCTACTATCCCCATGCCATCCGTCAACCTTTGGCGTAACATCAATATTTATAATATCGCCGTCGACTAAAACCTTATCCCCAGGAATTCCGTGACAGACCACATGGTTGGGCGAAATACATACCGATTTGGGGAAACCACGGTAATTAAGTGGAGCTGAGATACCACCGTTTTTTGTGATAAAATCAGCGCAAAGCTGATCTAACTGATCTGTTGTTACACCTGGTTGAACATATTCATAAATAAAATCCAATGTTTCTGCAGCTAATTGCCCAGCTTTCCGCATAGCCGCAAAAGCATCTTTGTCATGAATTTTTATTGACCTTAACTCGCTATCCAAACCTTCACTCCAACTCGAAAAAACATTTAAACAATATTTTTACTATTTTGATAGAAACCAGCTCAAAATACATTGAACCTGGTTGGTAGGCTTGAGCCAACAACTATCTCCGTAGTGCTTATTTTACACTTGTAGACCAACACTTCAACGCCGACTTTAAAAGCAGCTATTAGTTCTTCCTTATATTGGGCATCTATATCTGCAGCCACTTCAAATGCGTCACAACTATCTCTTTGCACAAGAAAAAATATGACTCCACGATTACCAATTTTTACTTGATTAGAAAGTTCCCGCAAATGCTTCGCACCTCTAGCTGTCACAGAATCAGGAAAAAGCGCTAACTTTTTATTGCACATTGTCACACTCTTTACTTCAACAAAACAGGGCTGAAGGTTGGGAGATTCAAGTAGAATATCGATACGAGATGATTCTCCGCTAAAAACTTCCCGCTTTATTTTTTCATACCCCCGAAGGCTATCTATTTTATTATTATTTATTGCCTCATAGACAATTCTATTTGCCGAATGAGTATTGACCCCAACCAACCCAGTTCCATCATTTACTAATTCCAATGTATAACTGAGCTTTCGTTTCTTATTTTTTGCCCTTGAAACCCAAACCTCTAGACCAGGAGCACTTAGTCCCCACATTGCGCCAGTGTTCGGACAGTGTGCAGTAATTCTTTGATTATTATCTAATACTATATCTGCCATAAACCGCTTATAACGCTCTACTAATCTTCCTTTTATCAACCTACTTTCAAATTCCAATATCTTTACTCCTATGAAAATGGAATTTTTAATCTAGTATAAGAAATTTTATTTGGCATTGCTCTCAACCCAACCGGTCATAGTGATGATTTCGAATGTTGCTTTAGATAGCCCCTCATAATCGCCAAATTGATCAACATAGATTTCACAAGCTCTTTTAATAACCGCTGAAGAAGTAAAATGTTTTGACCTCTCACTTATAGCATTGGTTTCGCCCATCCCTCTCAGATCGTACATCAAATTTATTGGCTCTTGATACCTAATAACAACCTCCTCGGAGTCGGTAACAATGGACGAAAAGCCAGCTCTTTGCATTAGCTGGCCAGCATCTTTAACATCAGCAAACGGCGAGACACGCTGTGTCACTCCCCCCCGAATTTGTTCCTCAGCCGAAACTAGGCAATACCTTAATTCACATAATGTTCTGCCTCCAAAAAAATTTATTAATATTAAACCGTCTGGCCTAATAATATTTCTTATTTGAATGAGAGACCCTGGGGCGTCATTAACCCAATGGAAACTTCCAGAACTCAATACAAGGTCAAAACTTTTTTTGGAAAACGGAATAAACTCCTCGTCCACCACAACTTTTTCACTATTAATCCCGCTCATCATTTTTTCTGATATATCGCAGCTTATTATACTCTTTACCTTACCCGTTGATTGCAAGGCCGCACCTAATATTTGTTGATGACAACCCAACTCTAGTACCATGGAAAAGGAGCGTTTTACATCTAACAGTTTATCGGAGAGTCTTTCAGCTAGAACTTTAAACAAAAAATCATATTCATAAATCTTTGCGCTAGCTCGATCCCTATGCAAGCGCAGTGACTTTCTATCAAAAACCTTTTGTATATTATTCATTACCTATAATATTGGGACTATTAGTTACCTCTAAAAAACCTAAAAATTTTAGAGTACTTTTAAAAATTGAAGATAAAAACCTTTTTATAAAAGAAAAAACAATGAATATAGTTGAAAATAAATCTAGTTTTCGTGCAGCATGTATACAACTCAATTCCTACAGGAATGCAGAGGAGAACATAGAAAATATAGTAAAATTCTTTAATGTTGCTGTAAAAAATGATTCGGACTTTATTACTCTTCCCGAAGTTGCTGGAATGTTAGAGCCTAATACTACCCTTTTGGAACAAAAAGTGGTTTACGAAAAAGAAGATATTATTCTTTCAGAGATTAAGAAAAAAACAAAACAACATAATGTATGGACTTTAATTGGTTCTTTAGCAATTAGGGTCGCTGAAGATAGAATAGTAAATCGGAGCTTTTTAATAGACAACGCTGGAAATATTGTTGCCAGATACGATAAGATACATATGTTTGATGTAGATCTTGATGATGGTCAGAAATATAGAGAATCGGACACCTATCACAGTGGAACAAAAGTAGTTCTTAAAGATACTCCTTGGGGTAGATTAGGATTTTCCATATGCTACGATATTCGTTTTAGCTATCTTTACAGAAAACTTGCTCGAAATGGGGCAGAATTTATAGCTATACCCGCGGCATTTACCCGCGTGTCAGGGGAAGCGCACTGGCATGTTTTACAGCGTGCCAGAGCAATTGAAACTGGATCATTTATTATATCACCAGCTCAGTGTGGAAAACATGCTGATGGCAGAGAAACTTATGGTCACTCCTTAATAATAGACCCTTGGGGCAATATATTGGCTGAGGGTAGTAATGAACCTGGTGTTATAACTGCCGAAATAAAACTCTCTAAGGTAGCAACTGCTAGAAGAAAAATTCCATCATTATTAGCTGACTCGGAAAATAATCTAGAGCTAACATCAATTTAATTACACAAAAGAGCCCTAGTATCCCCTATTTTATGCAGCAAATTCTCTGAACAATCGACCGCGAAGGATAACCCAGATACCCATGTTGATAACTGATAATTTGCATACTATCAAAGACCATCTTCAATTCTCCTTTTCTTAATAAATAATCTGGGTTTTTTGGTTTTCCATATCGGGAATGACCATCAGCAAAGGTTTGGTAAATAAGCACACCTCCCTTCTCAAGGGACTCCGTGATTTTTGAATAAAGTGGCCTATGCAAATAATTAACCACTATGATTCCCAAAAATGAGTTTTTTCCGAAAGGCCAAGAAGGCCGACTCTCCAAATCACATTTTACTATATTTAACTTTTTATCACTAAAATTTTGTTTTATTGAGGTCGTGTCAATGTCAACCGCCGTAACTTGATAGCCCTTATTGAGCAGCATGCCTGTATGTCTGCCAGAGCCACAAGCTAAATCCAAAACGCCCTTTCCAGATGGAATAAGCGACGAATAACAGTCCACCCACTTGTTTGGTTTTTTATTCATACTATTTAAACTCTTTAAACATATTACCATAATCTGCTAAATTAGATAGAGTCTGGCAGAGGTTGCCATTTGACTTAAGTTATTGTAGGTGTCTGTATTCGTAGATTAAAACATAGCTAATGATTTTATTTGAATTAAAGTGCAGTAAGGGACATATTTTTGAAGCCTGGTTTAAGGATGGGAAATCATTCGAACGGCAGGCCAAACAAGGTAAAGTTGAGTGCCCTGTGTGCGAAGATAGTAAAATAACAAAAGCTCCCATGGCTCCAGCTGTTACATCCTCAAAAAGAAGAAACCAAAACCAGCCCGCCGATGATGGACGCCAAAAACACTTACACAAAGAGATGCTAGAAGCTGTAAATAAAATACAAAAACACATTGAAAAAACTTGTGACTATGTGGGAGATAACTTTGCTGAAGAAGCGAAGGCTATGCATTACGGCGAAAGAGAAGAGAGGGCAATTTACGGTGAGGCAACTGCTGAAGAGGCAATAGAACTACAGGAAGAGGAAATACCCTTTCAAAGACTTCCGTGGGGACAAAAAAAAGGCTCAAAGAAT
>PTLG01000069.1 GCA_002937995.1 Alphaproteobacteria bacterium MarineAlpha3_Bin7
TGAAATATTGGATAGTAAAACTCTAAAAACAACTGATAATACAACCAACGTGTTGGAAATAGAATAATGAAAATAGACTATAAAGATACCGTTTGCCTGCCTAAGACAGATTTTCCCATGAAAGCAGGTCTAGCAAAAAAAGAAAGTGAAATTCTATCACGATGGGAAAAAATTAATTTGTATAAGCAACATAGAAAGATTGCAAAGGGCCGGGAAAAATTTATTCTTCATGATGGTCCTCCCTACGCAAATGGAAACCTACACATAGGACATGCTCTTAATAAAATACTCAAAGACGTGGTAACTAGAAGTCAGCAAATGCTCGGAAAAGACTCAAATTATGTGCCAGGGTGGGATTGCCACGGCCTGCCGATTGAATGGAAAATAGAGGAGAAATATAGAAAGAAAGGAGAGGATAAAGACCAGATACCTATTGTTGATTTCCGCAAGGAATGTCGAGATTTTGCCGAGGGCTGGATTGAAATTCAAAAAGAAGAGTTCAAGCGTTTAGGTGTAATTGGAGATTGGGCAAACCCGTATACTACTATGAGTTATGAAGCAGAGGCCGCCATAGTGGCTGAACTGGGAAAGTTTATACTTAATGGTGGCTTATATAGAGGAGCTAAACCTGTGCTCTGGTCAGTAGTTGAGAAAACTGCACTGGCAGAAGCCGAGGTGGAGTATAAAGATCATACCTCCAATACTATATTTACAAAATTTCCAATAATTAAATCGGCAATTAAATCATTAGTGGATAACTCCTCTATAGTAATCTGGACTACTACCCCTTGGACCATTCCAGGTAACAGGGGAATTGCTTATAGTGCTAATAACGAATATTTGTGTCTGCTTATAAAAAAAGTTGAGCCCGACTCAGAGGCTATGGTCAATGACAAAGTCGTAGTGGCTGAATCCTTGCTCGAAGAATTTTGTCAAGGATGCCATATAAGCGAATACAATATAGTTGATAAATTTAATGGCTCACATTTAGAAGGCACACACTGTATCCACCCATTTAGCGGCAAGGGCTATGACTTTGAGGTACCCTTACTTCCTGCAGATTTTGTTGATATGGAAACTGGAACTGGTTTTGTCCACATTGCCCCGGGGCACGGTTACGATGACTGGGTTTTGGGTATGGAATATGAGTTGCCCGTACCAGAAACAGTTTTAGGTAACGGACTATACACAGATAAACTTCCGATTTTTGGGGGACAACACGTGTTTAAGGCTGACCCCCTAGTAATCGAGGAATTAAGGGCTTCAAATAGCCTTTTGGCAGCCAGCACAATAGAGCACTCCTATCCTCACTCTTGGCGCTCTAAGGCCCCACTAATTTTTAGAAATACCCCGCAGTGGTTTATAAGTATGGATACGGGACAACTTAGACAAAAAGCAATGGATGCTATTAGCAATACCAATTTCTTCCCCAAATCAGGCAAATCAAGACTTTCTGGAATGATAGAAACCAGGCCAGATTGGTGTATATCAAGACAGAGGGCTTGGGGTGTGCCAATATGTGTATTTGTTAATAAAAAAACTGGTAAAATCTTAAAAGACCAAGAAGTAATCGATAGAATTGTAGAAAGTGTAAGGGAAAATGGCGCGGATGTTTGGTTTGAAAAAGAAGCTTCCCACTTTCTTGGAACCAAATATGACACTAATGAATTTGAGCAAGTTACAGACATACTCGATGTGTGGTTTGACTCTGGATCTACACATAGTTTCGTTTTAGAGAATAGAAGCGATCTGGAATGGCCTGCTTCACTTTATCTGGAAGGAACAGATCAACATAGAGGATGGTTTCATTCCTCGCTATTAGAATCATGTGGTACTCGAGGAAGAGCTCCCTACAATGCGGTACTAACCCATGGTTTTGTAATGGCGGAGGACGGCCAAAAAATGTCCAAGTCACTGGGAAACATCACGGCACCCCAAGAAGTCATAGAAAGCCACGGAGCTGATATCTTAAGACTTTGGGTAGTAGGTTCTGATTATTCTGAGGATCTCCGAATCGGGCCTGAAATATTAAAACATTATACTGATATTTACAGGCGACTTCGTAATACACTGCGATATTTGATTGGAAATCTCTCCGATTTTTCTGAAAAAGAAAAGATTGACCGTGACTCAATGCCAGAAATAGAAAGATGGGTACTAAATAGAGTTTATGAATTGGATAAGTCACTGCGCCAATCATGTGAGAGTTTTGAATTTCACAATTTTTTTAATGAACTTCACAATTTTTGTAGTGTAGATTTATCAGCTTTTTATTTTGATATAAGAAAAGATACTCTGTATTGCGACCGAAGAGACGCAATTACAAGACAAGCCTGTAGAACCGTCTTGGACAATCTATTCAGATACCTGACTACTTGGCTAGCGCCATTTTTATGTTTTACATCAGAAGAAGCTTGGTTATCCAGATTTCCGAGTGCTGACGGCAGTGTCCATTTAAACCAATTTCCTGATGTACCTGATAGCTGGTGTGACATTGACTTGGCCCGAAAGTGGTTAGAAATTAGAGACATTCGAAAAGTGGTGACCGGAGCACTAGAAATAGAAAGATCGGAAAAGAGAATGGGATCGAGTCTTCTAGCTAGCCCAACAGTGTATTTAAGTGAAGAAAAAAATGGGCTCCTTAATGAGTTAGACTGTGAGGAAATTTTTATCACTTCTGATGCAACACTTAAGTGTGAGTCACCCCCTAAAGATTCCTTTCGTTTAGATGAAATTGAAGGAGTTGGGGTAATTGTTTATGAAGCAGAAGGTAATAAATGTATCAGATGCTATAAGATTTCTAACGAAGTTGGAACAATCAAGTTGCACGATGAGCTGTGTAAAAGGTGTGCAGACGCCGTAAATTATTTTATTAAAAACGAAGAAAATTTGTAGTGTCTTCAAGACTTTCCTTGGGTTTATTAATCGCTATCTTGGCTATTTTTATAGATCAGCTGAGCAAATGGTGGATATTAGTTTTTGTAATGGATCCCCCAAAAGTTATTTCTGTTACGCCCTTTTTCAATTTAGTTTTAACATGGAATAAAGGGGTAAGCTTTGGCATTTTCAATGATCAAGGTGATTCTGGTACCTTGATATTGTCAGCTATTGCTATCTTAATTACACTGGTATTAATTTTTTGGTTAATTAAGGCAAAAACAAATATTACTGCCATAGGACTTAGTGCGATTATTGGTGGAGCAATCGGCAACGTTATTGACAGGCTTACCCATGGAGCTGTATTGGATTTCTTGGATTTTTATGTTAATAATGTTCATTGGCCAGCATTTAACGCAGCAGATAGTTTTATAACTATTGGTGCTATAACATTGATCTGGGAATCTTTATTTTATCAGCATAAGGCGGGGTAAAATTTGTTTAGAAGAAAATTTGAAAAAAAACTTTTCTCTAGTGTAATAATAATTAGCCATCTAACAATCATGACGTGTATGGTAAGCGGCTGTGATGAAACAAAACGAGTTTTTGGTCAAACCAAACTGGCTCCTGACGAATTTACTGTTTACCGCCGGGCTCCATTAAATATTCCTCCTGATTTTAGTTTACGTCCGCCTAACCCTGGCGCAAAAAGACTAAATAATGTTGACCCCCGCACTAGTATTGGAAAAACACTAGGTGTTTTGGATAATAGTAGAGACAAAAGAAGTGAAAGAAATTTGAAATATAGTAGTGGAGAAGCTGCTTTACTCCAATTATTTGAGACAGATAGGGCTAATCCTAATATCAGAAAATTGATCGAAAGAGAGACAGCCTCCCTATATGAAAAAGATAAGACTATTACTGATAAAATGTTATTCTGGGCAACCAAACCAAAGTTTGGAACAGCATTAGATCCAGTTAAAGAGAAAAAACGGATCGAACAGAATCAAGTGTCAGGTAAAAAAATTAATTCAGGCGAGGTCCCCATAATATCAAGAAAGACAAAATCTAAGATTCCAGCAATTTGGCGATAGGTTTTTAAATTCTCGTATTTTTGGAAAATTATTTTTCAGATAAAATTTTAATGTTTACTGATAAAAGCCTAGTGATAGACTTCAACTAATACAGAGTTTCCTGTTTTTCATCGAACGTGAGTATATTCACTGTGGGATACACACATAATTACGACTACTGCCTTGGAAAAGAGAACGCTGATTTTGGCATGAATATTGCCGACTTTGAAAAGCTGAGATTACAAGCCAACAAATTTGCAAATAAGATTGCCACAGCACCAGTAGCGTCTGTTAAACCTATTTTAGATGCTTTAGGCTCATATAATGGCATTGAAAATCTAAAAGCTCTGTCGGAAAAATTTCGGGATAGCTTTGAGCAAGTAGTTATTTTTGGCACTGGGGGCTCTACTCTTGGTGGTAAAACTATTTACTCTGCCTGTAAGCATCTAAATATTGATGAAAATTTTAACAAACCCAACAAGCCCACAATTATTTTTTTTGAAAATATTGATCCCTATAGCTTTGAAGGACTATTTCAGAGGTTTGACCCAAAAAAAACTGGTTTGATTTTTTGTTCAAAATCTGGGGAAACCTCAGAAACGATTGCTCACTTGTTATTAAGTATAGAAAAGTTCAAGAGAGTTAAAGACGGTATTGATATTGGAAAACATTTTCTAACGGTGACCCAACCAGGTAAAAATTCAATCCGAACTATTTCTATGGATAATAAAATTGTTACAATAGATAGTCCTCCCAAAATTGGTGGAAGGTTCTCTGCTTTTTCTGTAAACAGCCTTCTTCCATCAATGATAGCTGGCCTGGATGTGATAAAATTTAGGGAAGGAGGAAAAAGTGTAGTAGACCAAATTAGACAAACCAAACTAGATGGTATTATAGAGCCTGCCTCTGGTGCAGCATTAGCCGTTGGGCTTTCTTCAACAAAAGGTAAGTGTATGTCAGTAATTATGACATATGTCGATAGACTGGAAGATTTGGGTAAATGGTACCGTCAACTATGGGCAGAAAGTCTGGGTAAAGACGGCAAAGGCTCCACGCCAATAAATGCCCTGGGAACTATAGATCAACATAGCCAACTTCAGCTCTACTTGGATGGACCAAAAGATAAGTGGTTTTCTGTCATTTCTATAAATACTGAAAATACCGGACCACAATTCCCAGATATTTTAATTAATACGGATGACTTGGACTATTTAAAAGGTAAAAAACTTGGTGACCTTATGGCCGCAGAACAAAAAGCTACCATCGAAACACTCTACAAAAACTCATGTCCTGTTAGAACATTCAATCTTTCTAAATTGGATGAATTCTCGCTAGGAAGTCTAATGATGCATTTTATTTTGGAGACATTAATCAGTGCGGAGCTGATGAATATTAATCCATTTGACCAACCAGCTGTTGAATCTGGTAAAGTCTTAACCCGTAATATTATGTCTGGGTTGGAAAAATGAAAATTCGACTTTTACCTGATAAGACAGTGAACCAAATTGCTGCTGGAGAGGTAGTTGAGAGGCCAGCATCTGTAGTAAAAGAGCTCCTTGAAAATAGCATAGATGCTGGAGCCAGGGAAATAAACATTAGTGTTATTGATGCGGGTAGGGAATATATTTGTGTAACCGATGATGGCTGCGGTATTCCTTATGATGAAATGGAACTAGCACTGCAACGGCATGCAACATCAAAGTTGCCAGAGAATAACCTTGATAATATACGTTTGCTAGGATTTAGAGGAGAGGCCCTGCCATCTATTGCATCAGTAAGCAAACTAAATCTAATAAGTAGGACTAGCATTAGTGACCAGGCATGGAAATTGTCTATAATTGGCGGTAACAAGGAAGGGTTTAGTCCGGCTGCACATAATATTGGCACGACTATAGAGGTAAAAGATCTCTTCTTTGCAACACCCGCACGTTTAAAATTTCTTAAAACACTGAGGACAGAACAAAGACATATTGTAGATGTAGTTAAGCGAATAGCTATGGCTAGCCCTATTACGACAATAAAACTTATGGCTGATGGTAGACAAATTCTTAATTTACCCAGCATCAAAGAAAACAACGATCAATCAATATTGAGCAGAATTGACAAGATATTTGGTAGCGATTTTGGTTCAAATTGCCTGCAAATTGATGTCAAACGAGAAAATGTTACTTTAACTGGTTTTGCTGGACTACCTACTCTAAATAAAACTAATTCTTCATATCAACATCTATTTGTAAACGGTAGGTCTGTCAGGGATAAACTTTTATTTAGTTGTGTGAGAGTCGCTTATAGGGATTTCTTGGCCAATGACCGCTTCCCACTAGTTGCTTTATTTTTAGATGTGCCACCAGACATAGTTGATGTAAATGTGCACCCAGCAAAAGCTGAAGTAAGATTTAGCGATACAGGAGTTATTAGAGGATTGATCATTAGCGCCCTTAAGCACGCCCTAAGTAATGCTGGGCATAGAGCTTCAACGTCTAGTTCCCTTGCAGCTCTTGGAGCAACTAATCCCTATGTGTTACCCAACTTACCCCTTCATGGACGACAGACCAATAGTCATTCAGCTAACTACCATGAAATCCAAATGAGTATTAATAATTCTCTAAATAGTGACAGACTTGAACTATATCAACCTAGTGCTAAAAACGACGAAAATACTGCTAAAGATACTGGATATGATAGTGCTTCACTTGGTGATTTTCCCCTTGGAGCTGCCCGAACACAGATCCACGAAACTTATATTGTAGCTCAGACTGAAGATGGAATTATTATTGTTGATCAACATGCTGCCCACGAACGGTTAGTTTATGAGGAAATCAAATCTGATATTGAAAAAAAGACGGTTAATAGACAATGTCTTTTACTGCCCGAAATAGTTAATCTTGAAGAGTGGCAAGTAGAAAAATTATGCGAAAAATCGGACGAACTCAAAACAGCTGGTCTGCTGATAGAACCGTTTGGTAAATCAAGTGTAATAGTAAGAGAAATTCCAGCAATCTTGAAAGATATAAATATACAATTACTCGTCGAGGAAATTGTTGATGATTTAGTTGAAAATGAGAAAGTTCTGAGTATCAAAGATCGAATTACAGATATATATTCTACTGTTGCTTGTCATGGAAGTGTTAGGGCCGGTCGCAGACTAAATCATGAGGAAATGAATAGTTTACTTCGTAAAATGGAGTCCACCCCTCATTCTGGCCAATGTAACCACGGACGCCCAACTTATATAGAATTAAAACTTAAAGATATTGAAAAATTATTTGGTAGAAAATAAAGTAATAAAATCTTTTGAATTTATCGACTTCTTACCAGTTAACGCTTAGTTACTAGCGTACCGCAAGAATAACACACTGGTCTTCCCGTGAGAAACTTCGTGTTCCCAACTAAACCCCTCAACAATATCAAAAGGTTGCCCTCTAGCTAACTCAATAACAACTAATGCATCTCTCTGAAGATATCCATTTTGACACATATATAAAAGGCTATCCGCTATTAAGTTTGTAGAATAAGGTGGATCTAAAAAGGCTAAATTGACCTGGCCGAGCAAATTTTTATTAATTCCAAATTCAACTGCATCCGACTCTATTACAGTGAAATTATCAACCACCCCCAACCTAGCTAAATTAACATTAATACACTTAATGGAAGAGACATTATTATCTACAAATATTGTGTGATCACTGCCTCTAGATATTGACTCTAGACCAAACGACCCGCTACCAGCAAATAAGTCGAGTATAATTAATTCGTTGAAAACTAAATGAAATCGGTGAATTAAAATATTAAATATACTTTCCCTGATCCGAGCTAAGGTCGGCCTAACATTCCTGCCAATTGGTGATTTTATCTCTTTTCCTTTATACTTCCCGGAGAGTATTTTCATGCTATGCGAGAGAGGCTCCACTCTTTAAGTATTTGTTTTTGTAAGATATCTGAGTCTAATTCCACTATTTCGTCTTTACCCAAACCACCCAAATTTAGAGGCCCATAAGCTACTCGTATTAATCGGTTAACACGCAATCCAAATGATCCAAAAGTCTCTCTTATCTCTCTATTTTTCCCCCCCTTTAAAATAACAGTAAGCCATGAATTGGTTCTTCCCTGGGAGTCTAGTGTTATACCCATTGGCGAATAATTTATTCCTTTAAGAGAAATACCTTCTCGAAGCTCATCTAGATGTCGTTCCTGAATTTTCCCAAATATTCGGACTCTATATTTTCGACTCCAACCAGTCTTGGGCAGCTCAAGGTACCTGGACAAATCGCCATCATTAGTGAGTAACAGTAACCCTTCAGAATTTAAATCTAGCCGACCAACAGACATTAACCTTGGAAGATCAGCTGGAAGATGGTCAAAGATGGTAGGTCTACCTTCTGGATCGGAATTGGTTGTTAAAATACCAATAGGCTTGTGATAAAGCCAAAGGCGTGTCCTCTCCCATTTCGTTATTGGTTGGTCATCTATAAAGATCTCACTATCTTTTTTAATATTCAACGCGGGACTAGTTATTATTTTTTCATTAACTCTAACTCGACCATTTTTTATTAACCTCTCTGCCTCTCTGCGCGAACAAAAACCTGACCTGGCTATTACTTTGGCCACCCGGTGAGTTTCACTGTTTCCTTCTTTATTTTGTGTTTTCTTTTGCATAAAGAGCAGCAGCTTTGACAAAAGCCCTAAATAATTTAGCGTCCCCCTGATCTATCTCAAATTCAGGATGCCATTGAACACCCAGACAGAAATTATACCGAGAATCTTCTATTCCCTCTATCACACCATCAGGTGATATAGCATTTATTGTAACTTCATCTGGTACAGTTGATATAGCTTGATGGTGGGCAGAATTAACATGCATCTCAGTAGCTTCTACTATTTGATGAATTAGTGTATCGGGTTTGATTTCTACTCTATGGCTTGCTTCATCCCTTGGGTTAGACTGCTCATGAGGAAGTGAATCTGGAAAACTATCTGGTATATGTTGTATTAAGTCACCACCTAAAACCACGTTCAATAATTGTTCGCCGCCACAAACTCCAAAAATGGGAAGATCTTTTTCTAAAGAACTTTCAACTATGCCATATTCAAAATCTGTTCTAGTTACATTTAGATTAACCTCGCGGTGAACGTCTTTTTCCCCGTAGAGTGATGGATCTACATCAAAAGCTCCACCAGTAACCAACAAACCATGTATCAGTGATAAATAGTCTTTTACTAGTCCTATATCAGGGACCAATAAGACTGGTATTCCGCCACTTTTTAAAATTACCTGACCATAGTTTGTTCTCAGCGCGTACCATGGAAATGACGAATAACTTTTTGACTCCTGATAGTCGATAGTAATACCTATTAGGGGCCGTTGGTTTTCTGTAAATGACATAATTCATTGTACCTTGTGTCTATTTATAGACAATTGTTTTGAACACAAAAACTTGGAAGAATTTATTTTAATGCCTTATAAAAACATTAACCCTATGTTAGTCGCCATAGATGAAGCGGAAAAAGCAGGCCTTCGAGACGAAGTTCCTGTTGGAGCAGCTATATATGATCATGAACATGGACACATAGTGGCCAAAGCTGGAAATAACGTAAGAAGTTTGAACGACCCTACGGCTCACGCAGAAATACTCGTAATCCGTGAAGCTTGCAAAAAGATAGGGCAATCAAGGCTTGCCTTTTTTAGCCTCTATGTAACCCTTGAACCCTGCCCCATGTGCTGCCAAGCTATTTCCTTTGCTAGATTACCGAAGTTAGTCTTCGGCGCATACGACACCAAAGGTGGGGGTGTTGAACACGGACCAAAAATATTTAGTCACCCAACGTCCCACCACTATTTGGAAATTTTGGGGGGTATCGAAGAACAAAGATGCGGAGAGTTATTAACTGATTTTTTCAACAAAAAGAGACAAGAAGGTAGTAGCGTGAAAAAAAACCTTAACAAAAGCTAGTTATTTTTCTAAAACTTTGTCTGACAACACATTATCTATTAAAGCTATGGTCTCCTGGACGCCATATAAGGCTATAAAAGACCCCATTCTTGGACCTGTAGACTGGCCCAACAAAATTTCATAAAGCGTATTAAACCAAGTCTTTAAGTCATCTAGATAATGTTTCTTTCCAACTTCATATACCTGAACTTGTATTTCTTCAGCACTTACACTTGATGGCAATTCTTGAAGACGCTCTTTAAGGTCAGTTAGAGCAGTTTTTTCAGAACTATTCGGAACCCTATATTTTTTATTGGGCTTGATAAAGTCTCTGAAATATTCAATCGCATAGCCCACTAACCTATCCAGCATTGGTGCACTCTCAGCACTTGTTCCTGGTCTATACCGAGAAATAAAATACCATAATATCTCTTTATCCTCAGTATTACATACAGCTGCTAAATTGAGCAGGATATTGTAAGATAGATGAAACTGCTCATTAGGCGGCTCTCCATTATGAATATGCCAAACAGGATTACCCAACTGTAATTTGACCTCCTGTTCCCCAAACTTTGCTACATTAGAAACATATTCATCTACATTTCGCGGAATAACGTCAAAAAAAAGTCGTTTTGCCTGCGTAGGCTTTTGGTACATAAACTGGCTAAGGCTCTCTGGCGGTGCATATTTTAACCATTCTTCAATTGTTAGACCGTTACCTCTAGTTTTTGAAATTTTTTCTCCATTCTCATCAAGAAATAACTCATAAGTAAAGCCGGCAGGAGGCGTCCCTCCAAGAACTTTAACGATAGCTCCTGACAGCTTAACCGAGTCGATCAAATCCTTACCCGACATTTCATAATCAACATTCATTGCTCGCCATCGCATGGCCCAATCCACTTTCCATTGCAACTTACAGCTGCCACCTTTTACAGATATCTCTGTCTCTCCTCCATATTGATCTTCATAGGTAATAGTCTGCGCGACCTTATCTAGCCTTGTTACAGGTTGTTGCAAAACAACTCCAGTTTTAGGACATATTGGAAGAAAGGGTGAATAGGTTTTACGCCGTTCCTCTCTTAATGTGGGTCTTATAAGCTCTAATATTTGCTCATAGTTCTCTAAAACTAAAATAAGTATTTCGTCAAACTTTCCAGACTTATATTCAGTTGTGGACGACTTAAACTCATAGTCAAATCCAAAATCATCAAGAAATTTCCGAAGTCGCTTATTATTATATTCACCGAAACTATTACACTCTCCAAATGGGTCGGGGATATTGGTAAGAGATTTTCCAAGATGTTCTGACATCAAATTACTATTTGGTATATTGTCTGGTATTTTCCTTAAACCATCCATATCATCTGAAAAGACAATAAGCTTCGTTCTTTTATCTGAAAGCTGTGAAAATGCATTTCTAACCATTTGAGTGCGTGCGACCTCCCCAAATGTCCCTATATGAGGTAAACCTGAGGGACCGTAACCAGTTTCAAAAAGCACAACATCTTGGTCTACCGTTTGTTTGGGTACTCTTTTGATTAATTTTCTCGCCTCCACAAAAGGCCAGGCACTTGAATTTTCCGCTTCTTCTCTCATTTTGAGCACCTTAATTATTCCCCTATTCAGGGTTAAAAGCCAAAAATATAGGTCGTAATAGTAAAAAATATAGTAAATATTATTGATTAAAAAAAAGAAACTAATACACCTTTACTCTTTGTTCCTCGCCAAAATATATTTTTCAATATAAATCTTATAAAAATGCCATAAGATAAAGAAGGCCGCACTATTATTAGTACGGCCTTCCAATTTAACAGTGTTTTAATGGGCTTTACATCATTCCGCCCATTCCGCCCATTCCGCCCATACCACCCATATCTGGTGGCATTGCAGGGGCAGCAGGCTTTTCTTCTGGTTTTTCAG
>PTLG01000007.1 GCA_002937995.1 Alphaproteobacteria bacterium MarineAlpha3_Bin7
AACTTTGATGATATGGATTGCGACAAAAATGGTGGACTGGATGGTGCTGAAATAAAAGGTTTTTTCACAGGCACTGGTTGTCCAGAAAAAACTGCATCTAAACCTGATAATAAGACTAAGAAGAAAAAGACTGTAAGTGGTGGAAATAGAAGACCTCCTCCAGCTGTAAAGTTGGCAACAGTTGTCTCAGAAATTGCGGGAGAAACTTATAAAGTTGCTGGGAGAGTAATAGCTCTACAGTCTGGTTCCTTATCTACAAGAGTAAGCGGAACAATTAATAAAATTTCTGTTGAAGTTGGTGATAGGGTTACGGAAGGGTATATAATAGCAAAACTGAGAGATGGGCGTATTAGGGCCGATAGAAAAAAAGCATTAGCTCTCCTTAAACGTCAACAAGTAGCACTAAAAAATGCTGTTCGAGAACTAAACAGAATTAAAAGGCTGAGAAAGTCTGCCGCTTATTCAAGGGCTAGGTTTGAGGAACTTGAAGGTCAAGTCGCAGAAAGACAGTCTCAGGTATCTGAAGTTTCTGCAGCATTAGAACGCATTGAAATTGATGTCAGGGATACAGTAATAAAGGCTCCTTTTTCGGGCGTTATTACACAAAAACACGTCGAAAAAGGTACGCATGTCAATACGGGATCTCCCATAGTTACGTTAATCAATGACAACAAGGTGGAAATTGAAGTCGATATTCCAAGTTTTAGAATTTCTTCTATAACTAGTGCCACTATAGCTAATCTTGTACTAGACAATGGAAACAAGGTACCCATTCAGGTTAGATCTATTATCCCCAGAGAAGATCTGAGAACGAGAACTCGCCCAGTCCGCTTGCGTCCCACAACTAGCGATGGAATAAAGTATTTAGCCGATAATCAAGCTGTTTTAGTAGAGCTGCCACTCACAGGATCCCAGCCAATTATCATGGTACCTAAAGATGCGATAATAAAAAGAGCTAATGGTAATGTAGCCTTTGTTGTAAAAGGGGAAAATGCATCAATGAGAAGCGTCCGAGTTGGCCGAGGTGTTGGATCAACATTTGAAGTATTAGATGGTTTAAAACCTGGCGAAAATGTTGTGATAAGAGGTAATGAAAGACTTGGTGCTGGGGGCAAAGTGCGAATAGTACAATAGTTAACTTTAATTTTAAAATCGAGCCATCATTGTTAGCAAGGTAGTGTAAATGAATATAATACAAATTTCTATTCAGCGTCCGATAGCTGTGGTCGCTATGGTTCTTATGATCGTACTTTTTGGATGGGTATCTTTGCAAAAGGTTCCCATTCAAATGGCTCCAGATGTAAGGCAGCCAGTAGTAATCATAAAAACAAATTGGAGGGGAGCTGCCCCATCGGAAATTGAGAGAGAAATAATAACAAAGCAAGAAGAGGAACTGAAAGGCTTAGAAGGCCTTAAGCGAATAGTAAGTGAGGCAAAACATAATCAGGGGGTAGTGACATTAGAATTTAGCCCTGGCTTAGATTTTAACCGCACTCTTCTCCTAACAGCAAATCGGTTAGATAGAGTAACAGGCTACCCTGAGGAAGCTGATGAACCAATTATAAGCACATCGGGAACGGACGATAATGCGATAGCTTGGTTTAGCCTTGTTAGAGATAAAGACAATCAACGACCAATGGATACATACGGCGATTTTCTTCGAGACACAATTGAGAATCGATATGAGAGAATAAATGGTGTTGGCGGTGTGAACCTTTACGGTGATAGCGAGCGCGAACTCCAGGTTATAGTTGACCCGGCTAAACTTGCAGCATACCGCTTAACTGTGCCTGAAGTAGTTCAGCGATTAAAAGCAGAAAATGCTGCTGTTACCGGTGGCGATGTAAATGAAGGAAAAAGAAGATATATAGTTCGAACGGATGGAGAACTGAACACCCCAGAAGATGTAAGAAATGTATTATTAAGAAGTGAGAGGTCCCAGAGAACGGGGAGCCGTCGATCTGAATTTTTTGAGGAAGGTTATGGCAGAGTAACCGTTGGAGATGTTGCTACCGTCCAACTTGCCTATAAAGAGCGTTTTGGGAGAGGTGTACTGTTAGGAGAGCCAGCGCTTGGATTTAATTTAACCCGAGAACAAGGCGCCAATGTATTAGAAACAATGAAAGAGGTACGAGCTGTTACAAAAGAACTAGTTAATGGGCCTATCAAACAGGCGGGGCTCTCTCTTAAACAAGTCTACGACGAAACACAATATATAAAGTCTTCAATATCTTTGGTTACACAAAATATTTATTATGGTGGAGTGTTGGCTGTTATAGTTTTATTGCTATTTTTGAGATCCTGGCGCCCTACTGTAGTCATTGCGGCTGCGATTCCAGTTTCAGTCATAGGAACATTTGTAGCAATGGCTATTTTGGGTAGGTCGTTAAATGTAGTCAGTTTAGCTGGAATAGCTTTTGCTGTAGGGATGGTTGTAGATGCCGCAATAGTGGTTTTGGAAAATATTTTTAGACTCCGCCAAAATGGACTCAACTCTGCTGAGGCTGCTTACAAGGGAACTAAGCAAGTTTGGCCAGCCGTACTGGTCTCGTCTCTAACAACTGTTATGGTATTTATCCCTATACTCTATATGGAACTTGAGGCTGGACAACTATTTCGTGATATTGGTGTTGCTATTTCTGTTTCTGTAGTACTTTCCCTATTTGTGTCTGTAACACTAATTCCTGGCTTATCAAATCGTATTTTTAGTACGAACAGCATTAATCCAAAAGCAAATTTAACAATTCCAATATTAGACAATTTTGGCCAATCATTTTCTGATTTTTGGACTAAATTTGCAGCATATGTTGTAAAAAATAAAAGTCAGGCAGCTGGTATCGTAATAGCACTAACATTAGGTGCCTCAATTTTTGCATATATTGCCATGCCTAAAATTGACTACTTGCCAACGGGTAATAGAAATTTAGTAATCGGCTTTGTTCAGCCTCCACCTGGTTATAATTTAGATACAATGGAAGAAATTATGGCGAGGGTACAAGAAAAAACTCGTAAATTTTGGGATAGTACAAAGTCTGGAGCCGATAATACACTCAAAAAGATAGACCGTTTTTTCGTTGTTGCGCTCCAAGGCAGGGCTTTTATGGCTGCCTCTCACGTCGATTCAGGTAGCGCTAGTGAACTAATTCCTCTTCTCCAAAAACCAGCAAGAGAAGAGCCTGGAGCCCTTGCGTTCGTTTTCCAGCCCACCCTATGGGGAAGATCTATCGGGTCTGGCAGAGGGATAAATATTGACGTTTTAGGCCCGAATTTAGAAGCAAACTATGGTGTAGCCCGAACAATTTTTTTTAGACTACTAGCAAATTTTTCCCCAGCCAAGGGGAACCGCATCAGACCTAAACCAGCCCTATCGCTTGGAGAACCTGAAGTTAGGGTGACACCAAATCGTTTAAAACTTAGCGACAACGGTGTTTCCGCACGAGAGCTTGGACAGACTGTGGATGCATTTAATGACGGGCTTAGAGTTGCGGAAATAAATGTTGATGGAAAACGGCTAGATCTAACCTTGAAGGGACCAAAACAAGATAGTGAGTATACTCAAAGAATTAATGAGCTTCCTGTAGTAACTAGAGAAGGAAGAATTGTCTCAGTTGAAAGTCTGGGTGACATTGAAATTACAAATGGCCCCACTCAGATTAGACGCATAGACCGGTTTAGGACAGTAACTCTACAATTGAGTCCTAAGGATAATATTCCGCTAGAGGAGGCAATTGATAAGGTCAGAGAAAAAGTTGTAGGACCTGTTTTAAAGCGGGGCCTGCCAGCTGGCGTACAACTAAGAATATCGGGTAGTGCCGATAAATTATCAGAGACATGGAACGAAATTACTTTTGACCTGATATTAGCTGTGATAATCGTTTATCTCGTTATGGCGGTATTATTTGAAAGCTTTATTTACCCATTGATAGTAATGCTATCCGTGCCAGTTGCAGCGGCGGGAGGTCTTATGGGCTTAGCTATCTTAAACTTATATGTAAACCAATCATTGGATATGCTGACTATGATGGGTTTTATTATTTTGATAGGAATAGTAGTTAATAATGCAATATTACTAGTTCATCAGACATTAGTTCATATTCGCGAAGAAGGAATGCCTGCTGACAAGGCAATTGAAGAAGCGACTAGGAATAGAATTAGACCAATATTTATGTCTACATTGACATCGGTTTTTGGAATGCTTCCACTTGTGATATTTCCGGGAGCTGGTTCAGAATTATATAGGGGACTTGGATCAGTGGTACTTGGTGGATTATCCCTCTCAGCTATACTTACTATGGCCTTAGTGCCTCCTATTATGTCATTTACAGTTGGGTTAATAGAAAAATCTGACTAAAGATATCGGATAGTAGTGAATATAACGGACTTTCTACTTATCCCATACCCTAGCCAATCTTTATATAGCATCCATCAGAGTAGATTAACGAGGAGCCGCTGCATTAGGTTTAATCTGTCCCAACGAGGGCGACTTTTCGCCATGGGGAGATGGTCTTGCGTAACAACTAACATCTCCTAAGGTTGGATAACAATAAACTTCGTCTGGGGTCACCACTTCATCTTCTTCGCAATAATGCCTGCCCGTATTCTTTCTTACCGTTGAACAATTTTTACCAGTAGAAAATGAAACTATATGATCATTGATGGTTTTATTTGTTGTAATAAGAGTTACCCCGTCCAATCCCACCATATTTGGCATATAAGAAGACCCAGCAGTTACTAACGAGCAAGCCCCTAATCCACACAAAATATTACATATAATAAAAATGTATAGGAATTCTCTTAACATATTTGTGAGCCGTATAGGTTATTTTCGTAATATAGTACTGATACTAGCTTAACGAATCTTTAAAAAACTATACCAAAAAGAATTTATGTAGCTTTATATAATTTCTGTTTTGTTTCAGTAAAATGAGCATAGAAGATCTTTTTAATCTCTTAGTTGCGACAATCCATCTGTTAAACTATATTTAGAGTTTATAGCAAGTGGTGGAGATTATGGCAGATTCCAAGAGCGACGATGATATTTTTGTTAAAGAAGTTGAGGAGGAAATAAAGCAAGAGAACTTGCTGAATCTTTGGAAAAGATTTGGTAAAATAATCATAGCCGTGGTTACGTTATTTATAATTGGTATTGCTGGCTTTAAGGGATGGGAGTCCTACGACAGAAATCAAAGGGAGCACCAAAGCCTAAATTATAATAACTTAATTAATTCATTGGCAGAAGGTTCACATAAAAAAGCTTTATTGATACTGGAAAGCATGGAAACAAATCAGGTACGCAGTTATTCAACTCTGACAAAATTAATCAACCCAACCATCTTAAATTCTAGTGGTAAAAGTCGAGAAAAAGCTGTTTCCTATGAAAATATAATGCAAAATGATTCTGTAGAACCCATATTTAAGGATCTGGCACTAATACTTTGGGGGTACGACAACCTATCCAGCTCTCAACCTTCAAAAATTACTACCAAACTTGCAAGATTAAATGATTCTGGCAGCCCTTGGAGACATTCAGCAAGAGAAATTATTGCCCTAAGTGAAAAACGTGCCGGAAACAGAGAAAAAGCTAGAAGTATCCTAAAAGGCTTAATTGATGACGCAACAACTCCAAACGGGCTACGCACAAGAGCATCAGAAATATTATTTCTTATGAAGAATTAGGATGTAATGTTGCCCAAATTTATCCTTAATTATTTCTTATTGTTTCTCATTACAACGATATTATCTAGTTGCGATACCTTCATAGGGGTTAGTGAAGAACCTCCTCTACCTGGAAAACGGATTTCTATTTTAGCAAAAGAGAAAAAACTGTCTGCAGAGATAGGATCAGATTTAAGAGAAATTCTGTTGCCTCCACCTACACCTAATAATAGTTGGCCACAATCGGGTGGCTATGCCAACCACGCGATGCATCATATAAAAGTTGATAGCTCACTAGAGGAACTTTGGTCAACGGATATTGGTTCCGGCACAGACGACTCAGAACTTTTATTTGCGCCACCAATTTTGGCTGGAAAAACTATTTATACAATGGATGCAGAAAACCAAATTATAGCTACCAATGCTAATACAGGGAATGAGTTGTGGTCTAAAGAGTTAGAAAATGATGAGGATGAACATCATATCAGCGGGGGATTAGCCTATAGCGAAGGAAACCTATATATCACCACTGGCTGGGGAGAAGTAATTTGTCTAGATTCAAACTCTGGAAAAGAAAAATGGAAGAAATATTTTGGTTTACCCATGCGAACCCCACCTACGATTTGGAGAGGTAGAATTTTTGTGATAACCGTTACTAATAAACTGCTAGTGCTGAATTCCTCAGACGGAGAGGAACTATGGAGTCATCAAAGTATGGATGAAACAACTACTATTCTTGGTGGAGCCAGCCCAGCTGTAGATAATGGCGTAGTAGTAGTAGCGTATTCATCGGGTGAACTAGCAGCATTGAAGGTGGAAAATGGACAACAATTATGGTCTGACGTCTTATCTAGCTCTGGTGGGTCTCGTAGTTCAACAAAACTATCAGCAATAAAAGCAAGACCCGTGATAGACAGGGGCTTAGTATTTGCAATGAGTAATCAGGACTTGCTGGTGTCAATAGATATAAGAACAGGTCGTAGAGTTTGGACCAAACCATTTGGAGGTATTGGAAACCCTTGGGTTGCAGGTAACTTAGTATATGTCATTAGCAGTTCATATGAGTTGGTGGCATTATCTCGCAAAACTGGTAAGATTTATTGGGTAAAAACGCTTAACGACTTCTACAAAACAAAAAAACAACATAAAAACTTAATTTGGACAGGCCCAATATTAGTTAGTGATAGATTACTAGTTGCTAACACCAAGGGACACATCTTATCAATTTCCCCTTATAGTGGCGAAATTCTTGGTAATATAAAATTATCCGATGGTCTTACTGTCCCGCCAATAGCTGCTTTAAACACTGTATATTTTTTAACAGAAGATGCAGACTTGATTGCTTACCGTTAATAGTTGGTTTATTGCTTCTCTATGACATTTACTGTGGGTATAATTGGAAGGCCTAACGTTGGAAAATCTACCCTATTTAATAGGCTAGTAGGTAAACATTTGTCCATAGTTGATCGCACAGCAGGGGTGACAAGAGACTGGCAAAAAGCAAAATGTATGATTGGTGATATAGGCATTGAATTAATAGACACGGCTGGGCTTGAACCCAAAATTAATGATGGGCTAGATAATAATATTCGTGAGAAAACTCTAGAAGTTATAAAAGTATCAGATTTGATATTTTTCGTTATTGATGCCCGAGAGGGAGTAACCCCTAATGATCAATATTTTGCAAATCAATTAAGAAGGGAAAAGACAAAAAAGGTTGTTTTAGCAAACAAATGCGAGGGCAACAAAGGTGACCATGGTTATTTTGAAGCATTCAAATTAGGGTTTGGTGAACCAATACCAATATCAGCAGAGCATGGACATGGTCTTGAAGAGTTATATTATACCCTTAAATCTCTTGGCAATATTGTCAGAAAAGATGATTATGATACTGAGGCACCCCAAGACGAACAAAAAGATGATACGATAAAGATTGCAATAGTTGGCAAGCCAAACGTAGGAAAATCTACTTTCATCAACTGCCTAATCCAAAATGAGAGGTTGCTCACTGGTCCAGAAGCCGGAATAACAAGAGACTCCATTGACATAAGTTGGACATATAAAGGTAAAAAGATACAACTTACAGATACTGCTGGAATACGCAGAAAGTCAAAGGTAAAGGAAAATATTGATAAGCTATCCACAGCAGACACCTATCGATCGATCCAGTTTTGTCACCTAGTTGTTTTAGTGCTGGATTCTAGAGAGCCACTTGATAGGCAAGAATTAGCTCTAGCCAGCCACGCAATAGATCAAGGACGTATGTTAATTATAGCGCTAAATAAATGGGATGTAGTAAAAAATAAAAAACAGGTACTGGACAAACTTCAATCCAGACTGAGAACCTCCCTCACTCAAATCAAAGATATACCTATAATAACCATGTCTGCTTTGACTGGACTAGGTGTTCAAGAGTTACTCCCTAAGGCTCTAAAATTGTTTTCTCTTTGGGACACTAGAATAAGTACCAGTCCTCTTAACAAATGGCTCGGCTTAGCTGTCTCAAGTAATCCGCCACCACTAATAAGAGGCCGTAGACCAGCGCTTAGATACGTTACTCAAGCTAAAACTAAGCCACCTGCCTTTATAATTTTTTCGAGCAGAGGAAAGAAAATAGCTGAGAGCTACAGAAGATACTTAGTCAATGACCTTGCCAGATCATTTGAGCTAAATAATATACCAATAAGATTAATAATCCGACAGGCTAAAAACCCTTATAACCCTGAGTAGTTTTGTAGGTTAGATACAAAAAACTAAGCTAAAACTATTTACTTGATTCACTAAGTTACTGTATCGGGGTTTTATTACTCTAACTCAATAAAAGACTAAGCTCTCTGACACTCGACAAGTTATGTATAGTTTTAAACTCATCAACATGAGGCAACATAGTCTTTATACCTAATGATTTAGGCTCAAATCCTTTGTATCTCAATAGAGGATTCAGCCAAATTAACTTCCGAGAAGTTCTATGTAATCTTGCCATTTCAATATCAAGACCTGAGGCTTCATCCCTATCCAACCCATCTGAAATTAAAATTGTTATGCCACCCTGAGAAAGTACCCTTCTCGACCAGTATTTGTTAAATTCTGCTAAACATAACCCTATACGAGTTCCACCTGACCAATCTAGAACCTCTTTCCCAACATGTTTAAGTGCAACATCTACATCTTTATTTTTAAGACTACGTGTAACGTTAGTAAGTCTAGTGCCAAACAAGAAGGTAAAAACTCTATCCCGATCATTTGTTACAGCATGCATAAAATGAAGTAACATTCGTGAGTACCGCTCCATAGAACCAGAGATATCGCAAATTACAACAAGGGGAGGTCGTCGAGTTTTTCGAGTCTTATATATTATGGGTATAAAGCCTCCACTAAATTTTAAACTTTGGCGTATCGTACGTCGCATATCGATTGTTTTGCCAGTCTGGCGATTAGAAAACCGCCTGGTTGGTACTTCCATATTTGGTAACCTTAACGTTTTGATTGCAGTTATTGCTTCTTTAACCTCTTCCGTGGACATCTTTTCAAAATCTTTTTCCGAGAGAGACTCTCCAGGGCTCCAAGTTAGGGTTGCTTCTGTTTTGTCCCTTTCCTCCTCATCAGCTTGCTCAGACTGTCCAGAGCCAGAGAAGGCCTCAGCTACTCTTCTGAAACTTTCCTCTGCATTTTTATTATTATCCCGATCAGTAAGTTCTTGGGGTAGCGACAAATTCATCATTTTCTCTAACAAATTTGGGTTACGCCAAAAAATATGAAAAGCCTGATTAAATAACTCTCTATGTTCATTTCGTTTTATGAAGATTGCGTGCAAAGTCCAATAAAATTCATTCCGACTATTTAAGCCTACCAAAGAAACAGCAGTAACAGCATCTACTATTTGACCTGCTCCTACTGGAATACCAGTAGCCCTAAGTGCGCGCCCAAAATACATGATATTGCTACCTAGTAATCCACCCCTATGATCTATAGCACTTGGATTATCCATAATGACTAATACTATGTTGCTTCTGACGTAGTATCCTTTTTAATTTCTTTGAGTATAAGACTAGCCTCACTGCCCTCAATCTTAACTATATCATCTTGATATTTTAATAAAGCCCCTAGGGTATCATTAATTATTTCAGGATTTAAGGTCAAACAGTCCAACTGTGTTAAAGCATGTGCCCAGTCAATTGTCTCAGCTACTCCCGGCGCTTTAAATAGATCTAATGATCGCAATGATTGCACAAACTTAACAATTTCCTGCGATAAATTTTCATTAGCTTGAGGGGCTTTGACCTGTAAAATTTCTAGTTCCCGTTCACTACTTGGGTAATCGACCCAGTGATAAAAACACCTTCTCTTTAATGCATCATGTATTTCCCGGGTTCTATTTGAAGTAATAATTACTATCGGCGGCACTTCAGCACTCAAAGTACCAATTTCTGGAATTGTTATCTGGTAATCAGATAATACCTCCAACAAAAAAGCCTCAAATGGCTCATCAGTTCTATCAAGTTCATCAATCAATAAAACAGGCGGTCCATCGTTACTTGGTTCCAACGCCTCCAAAAGAGGTCTTTTAACCAAAAAACTATCAGAAAATATATTATCGCTTATCTGTTGTTTGTTTTTAACACCCTCAGCCTCGGCCATCCTAATTTCTATCATCTGCTTCGAGTAATTCCATTCATAAACAGCACTTGCAATATCAAGCCCCTCATAGCACTGTAACCTGAGTAATTTACGACCCAGTTTATCTGATAATACCTTTGCTATTTCTGTTTTACCGACGCCCGCCTCACCTTCCAGAAATAATGGTCGTTTAAGTGAAAGTGACAAATAGAGGGCTGTCGAGAGACTTCTATCAGCTAGATAGTTTCCAGACTTTAGAAAAGTTATTGTGTTGTCGATAGAATTGGGAAGGTCTAGCATATAATTCCTTTTTTATTTACTCGTTTTGTCCCACATAATGACCATAATTCATCTGAATTTTTCATAAAACAACGAGTTCAAGCATTAATTTAGCAACCTAAAAAATGTAAACAATCAGAAATTTAGTGGACAAACTTGGAGAACCATGGGTAGTTTTTTTACACTATTGACAACGGAATTTGGAATTTTTCCATCTGTCTCAACAAGAGCAATAGCATTTCCTTCATTTTTATCCCTGCCCAAACTAAAGGTAGCAATATTTACATTGGCATCCCCGAGTGCGCCACCGAGGCTACCAATTATACCTGGTTTATCCTTATTAGTGACATATAACATATTTGGTCCAAGTTCAGTATCAATCGATATATCTTTAATGGCAACTACTCGGGCCGATGAGCCATGAAATACAGTCCCAGCTATTGATAATACCTCCTCTTCACTAGAAGTAACTACTCTAATCAATGTCTGAAACTCTGCAATTTTATCAGAGAGTGACTCCTTGACTTCAACACCCCTCTCCCGGGCAAGATTAGGGGCGTTTACTGTATTAACCGAATCTAGTACAGGTGTTAATAGGCCTTTTAAAACTAAAGAAGTTAAGGGCTTTGTATTTAACTCCGCAACCTGCCCACAATACTCTATATGCACTTTGTTAATTGCTGAACTTGCCACCTGACCAAGAAAACTTCCCAATTGCTCAGACAATTTCATATAGGGAGCTAGTTTTGGTGCATCTTCTACGCTTACAGATGGCATATTTAAAGCGTTTAGTACAACTCCCTTTACCAAATAATCCGACATTTGCTCTGCAACTTGGATCGCCACATTGACCTGGGCTTCACTCGTGGAGGCTCCTAAATGTGGCGTTACTAACACGTTGGGATAACCAAATAAAACATTATCTTTAGCTGGTTCCTCAGAAAAAACATCGAGAGCCACCCCAGCAACTTTCCCAGTATCTATAGCAGTCTTTAGATCAACCTCATTAACTAGACCACCTCTAGCACAATTAATTATGTATACACCGTCTTTCATTTTGCTTATGGCTTTAGTATCAATTATTCCTTTTGTTGCATCAGTCATGGGCGTATGAAGACTAATAAAATCAGATCTTTGCAGTAACTCATCAAATTCTATTTTTTCGACCCCAAGACTAGTTGCTTTTTCAGGAGACAGAAAAGGGTCATAAGAGACTACCTTCATCTTTAAGCCAATTGCCCTATCTGCCACTATTGAACCTATATTTCCGCAACCGATAACACCGAGTGTCTTTCCATATAGCTCAACACCCATAAACTTGCTCTTCTCCCATAGACCCTCATGAGTAGATTGGTTAGCCTGAGGTATATCTCTAGCCAGAGCGAATAATAAAGCTATAGCATGTTCTGCCGTAGTAATGGAGTTTCCTTGAGGAGTATTCATGACTACGATTCCCTTTTTGGAAGCAGAGCCAACATCAATATTGTCAACTCCTATACCCGCTCTACCTATTACCCTTAATTTACTCCCAGCCTCAATAATTTTTTCAGTTACTTTTGTTGATGATCTAACGGCTAATCCGTCATAATTAACTATGATTTTCTCTAACTCTGCGGGGTCGAGTTCAGTAACAACATCAACCTCTACTCCTCTCTCTCGAAAAACCTCTTCGGCCCGAGAGCTCATAGTATCCGATATCAAAACCTTAGGCATAAATTTTTACCTCACTTAAAATATTATAAATTAAATTCGTTCCTAGCTTTACTAATTGCCCAATCTATCCAACCAGTCAAAATTCTTATGTCTTCTGACTCTACTGTAGCACCAGCCCAAATTCTCAACCCTGGGGGGGCTTCTCTATAACTTTCAATATCGTACGCTACTTCCTCTTCTTCCAATATATTTGTTATAACTTTTACTGCTTTAGCTTTGTCCTGAACATTAAGCTCCAGGAACCAGGGAGCACAGATATTTAGACAAACAGATGTATTTGATCTGATATCCCGACTTCTTGCTAAGAATTCAACATTTTCTGATTCAGAAACCCAATCACTCAAAACAGCTAGATTAGAATCCGATCTTGATAGCAACGTATCAAGTCCACCAATTTTTTCTGCCCAATCTAAACCATCTAAAGCATCCTCTACGCACAGCATAGATGGAGTATTTATAGTTGCACCATCGAAAAAGGAGTCGTTAACCTTATTTTTTGATTTTAGTCGGAAAATCTTTGGTAATGGTCTACTGGGCGTATAACTATTTAGACGTTTTATCGCACTTGGACTAAATATAACCACTCCATGTTGCCCTTCTCCACCCATGGCTTTTTGCCAAGAATAAGTAACGACATCTAATTTTTCCCAAGGTAAATCCATTGCAAACACAGCAGACGTTGCATCACAAATAGTTAACCCGCTGCGGTCGAGTGGTATCCAATCTCCATCAGGAACCCTCACCCCAGAAGTCGTGCCATTCCAGGTAAATATTACATCCCTATCAAAATTTACTTGGCTTAGGTCTGGTAATTCTCCGTAACTTGCGTCAAATACATTTGTATCCTCAATTTTTAATTGGTCTACAATATCTACGACCCAACCTTTTCCAAAACTTTCCCATGCCAATACGTCAACTCCTCTTTGGCCTAAAAGGTTCCAAAGAGCTAATTCAAAGGCACCCGTATCGGAAGCGGGAGTAATACCTATTTGATAGTCAGCTGGCAGTTTTAGTATTTTCCTAGATTGTGACAGAACCTGCTCTATTTTTTCTCTACCAAGCCTAGAACGATGAGACCGGCCTGTAAGAGCACCATTGAGAGCACTCACATCCCAGCCTGGTCTCTTTGGACAAGGTCCAGAAGAGAAGTTGGGCATTGTCGGACGTACATTTGGTCTTTTTGTAATATTACTCATAACTTCTCCCACCCTCACAGATGGATAGCGATCCGTTGGGGGACCGTGGCCCGTTAGTGGTTCTATAACCTTCTACCCTCGCCGTCAAATAGGAATATTTTTAGAACCCAACCCAAGGCCAAGCCTCAACCAGCATTTACTAAAAACACTTTAAAATAAACTAGCAACTGGCACTTAAGCTAATTCAAATTATAATATCCGTAAGAAAAAACGGAAAAAGTAATCCAAAGTATAATTATCAAGGGTATCCCGCCCCGAGCAAAATCACCGAAAGTGTAATGACCCGGGCCCATAACTAAAAGACTAGTTTGATATCCCATTGGAGTTGCAATAGCACAATTAGCAGCAAAAATGACGGCAACAGCAAATGGTTCAACGGGTACACCCAGACCTTGGGAAATACCTACTGCTATCGGAGTAAACAGCACGGCAGCAGCTTTTGCGCTAATCAAATTTGATATTATTGCAACCAATAGAAAAAAGAAAGATAACATCAGATAAGGCGACTCATCTCCAAGGAAAAAAATTAAATTTGACGATAAAAATTTAGCACCACCTGTACCCTGCATAGCTAGGCCCATGGCCAAGGCAGCCGGGATCATAGTAAAAATCTTTGTATCCACTGCCTTAAGTGCCGTCTTTATATTTAATACACCCGAAAAAACCATGGCAACAGCACCGCATAAAGAAGCTAACATGATTGGCAAATATCCTAAGACAGCTGCACCAATTGATAAAAAGAAAATAATTAGAGCTTTTTTAGCATTTTCTAGCTTTGGTAATACTTGGGAAGACCATTCTAAAACAACCAACTCTGAGCTATTTCTTAATAATTTTATGTCGTTTGTCTGACCTTGTATCAGGAGCACATCTCCCTCAATTATTGGTATTTTAGAGATGCGGGTTTTTAGTCTTCTTGATCTTCTTTCTATACCTAATACCACGCAATTAAATTTCTGACGAAATTGGAAGCTCGATAAAGTCTGTTGGACCAAATTTGAGTCAGGCCTAACCATTACCTCAACCAAAACTCGGTCACCCTCATTCCATTTCTCCACTTCTTGATTAGCTTCATCTTGTAATCGAGGTATTAATAAATTTGGGTCATGAGATATAGCCTCCTCCAGGGCTTCTCTTGTTGCAGTAACAACTAAAACATCGCCTACTTTCAACTTAATACCTTCAAAGGGCGGCAAGAAAACATCATCTCCACGTTCTATAACTCTCAGTATTAAGTCTGGATAGGCTCCAAATATACCTGTCTCTGATTTTAAATCAACTAGCAGCGATCCCTCGCTAACTGTAATCTCGGATAAAAAAGATACATTGCTATTTTTCACAAATTCTTCAGTATTTGAAGACCTGTTAGGTAACAAACGGGGTAATATAAAAAATACAAACAAAAACCCTACGAATGCCAAAACTAATCCCGGTAAAGTAAATTGAAAGAAAGAAAATGGGTCTTGACCCATATCTTCTAGTGCACCAGATACTAACAAGTTAGTTCCTGAACCAATAAGGGTAGTCATCCCCCCCAGAACAGCCGCAAAACTTAATGGCATCATAATTTTGCTAGGTGTAGCGTAAAACTTCGAGGCGATTGCGTCCATTATAGGAATAAATATTACAACAACTGGAATATTATTTAAAAATCCACTTATGGCTAGCACGACTAACAAAATGAACAAGACCGCTATCCACCCTCTACTGCCACTAAGCCTCAAAACAACATGGGCAACCTTGTCAATAACTCCTGCACTGACCATGCCCTGCCCCATAACCAACAAGGCTAGTACCGCCAAAAGCGCTGAATTAGCAAACCCCAGGACAAATTCCTTCGGACTCAGCAGGTTTTCTATTCCATCACCAGGCACAGGAAAAATATAAAAATACAGCATGAAAACACAAACAATAGCTATTGAGGTTAGCTCAACAGGTAACCTCTCTGAGGCATATACAATCAGAGCAATAAAAATAATGATAAATGTTATCCACATATCAATATTTATAGAAATATTTTCTATCAACTAAAAAGCCCCCTATTTATTTACCAAAAGGAGAACTCCATTATCAGGAGGGTAAAGACTCTAGAAAATATATGTTTAATTTCTAGTATATACTATTTCACACTTATGGAATGACAATGATTAAGTGGGCCGTTACCCACACCAAAACCAGGAGCCTCAATAATTCCCTTTAATACATATTTTCTCGCTTTATCAACAGCCTTTTCTAAATTCAGTCCTTGGGATATACCAACTGCTATTGCCGAAGCCAATGTACAACCTGTACCATGTGTGTCCTCAGTTTTCACCTTTTGACTTGAAAAATTTCTACTAAACTCTCCGGGTCCAAATAACAGATCATTCACAACTGGGCCAACACCATGTCCCCCCTTAAGAAGAACAGCTTTTGTCCCTAGCTCCAAAATACTCTGTGCAATCCCTAAGGATTCCTCGCCATCACCATATTTGATCCCAGACAAAACCTCTCCCTCCGGAATATTTGGGGTAGTCAATAACGCTATTGGAATTAATTCTTTTTTCAGGGCGTCCACTGCAGTGCCTTTAAGTAAAGGAGTGCCACCTTTTGCAACCATTACCGGATCCAAAACTATAGGAATGTCAGGTGTGTAAATCTCCAAAGTTTTGCTAACTTCTGTGATGATTTCTTCGGTATGTAACATACCTATCTTTATGCAATCGACACCAATATCGCTCACTACGGCTTTAATTTGATCGGTAATAAAAGCTATTGGAACATCTTCGACTCCAAAAACACCCGTTGTATTTTGGGCTGTTAATGCAGTAATAGCTGTCATGGCATAACCATTTAGAGCAGTTATTGTTTTTATATCGGCTTGTATTCCAGCTCCACCACTAGGGTCTGAACCCGCAATAACTAATATTCGGCCTCGCAATATATCCTCTCTACTCAATAAGAAATACTCATACCCAGACTAGATGATATTTTCTAGCGCTTTTGCAACATTATCAACTACTTTAGATACTATTTCTCTATCTTCACCTTCAGCCATTACTCTAATCACCGGTTCGGTTCCTGACTTCCTAACAAGCAACCGCCCCTTATCTCCTATCATTTTTTCAAACTCTTCAACAATCTCCCTAATTTTATTATCCATAATTGTTCTTTTAGAACTATAACTAACGTTTTTTTGTATTTGAGGTCTAGATCTAAAAAGCCTACAGGATTTACTCGTTGGGTTATCCGACTCCGTAATTATTGATAGAACCTGAAGGGCTGCCAAAATACCATCTCCAGTTACAGAATAATCAGAAATTATAGTATGCCCAGACTGTTCTCCTCCCAAATTGCAGCCGACACTTCTCATTTTCTCGACTACAAACCGGTCTCCAACTTGAACTCTAACTAGGTCGACCCCTATACTATTTAGAAACTGTTCCAGGCCCAAATTGGACATCACAGTTCCTATGACCTTATTTTCTAACAATTTCCCGTTAGTCTTCCAAGCTTGTGCAATAGTTGCTAAAATTTGGTCGCCATCAATAATCTCACCTTTTTCATCAGCCATTATTAGACGATCTGCATCGCCATCAAGAGCTATACCAATATGAGCTCCCTCGTCGCATACTGTTTCTTGCATAAGTTTTGTGTCTAACGCTCCACATTTTGAATTTATATTCAAACCGTCTGGATTATCTGCTAAGCAGGTAACTTTAGCCCCTAATTCACGCAAGACCAATGGCGCTATTCGATAAGCTGAACCATTTGCACAATCCAATACTACTTTAAGGCCCTTTAAACTTTTTCCCTTTGGCATAGTTTTCTTTAAATATTCAATGTATTTCTTATCAGCCTCCTCTAGTCTAAAAGCTCGGCCTAAATCCCTCGGACTGGCTAGCAAAGTCGAACAATTTTGATTCATCATATTTTCAATCTTGCTTTCCATCTCGTCAGTCAACTTGTAACCATCCGGGCCAAATAACTTTATACCATTATCTTCGAAAGGATTATGAGAGGCTGATATCATAATTCCCAAATCAGCATTAGTGTCTTTCGTCAACATTGAAATAGCAGGCGTAGGCATCGGGCCTACTAGTATAGAGTCCATCCCAGCAGAAGCTAAGCCAGCGGTGATAGCTGACTCAATCAAATAACCTGATAACCTTGTATCCTTACCAATGATTACTTTACCACGTGAAGTCTCTGGCAAAAAAAGTGAGCCAACTACAATACCAAACTCAGTTAGTGTAGTTGCTGTCATGGGCTCCTCGTTAGCCCGACCTCTCACCCCATCAGTGCCGAAAATATTCATATTATACTACTATCATTCTATTTGTTTAGGACTGGCACTACATCTACAACAGCAATCATGCCGCGTCATTTCAAAAATTATTTCAGTTGGTTACGTTCTAATAACCATAAATCAATTGCCTGCCTGGTTTCTAAGACATCATGAACCCTTAATATATTTATTCCTTTTCTTATAGAACTAATGCCTAAGGAAATGGAATCATTTAGTCTATCACTAGCTATTTTATTAACTCCAAATTTTCTTGAAACTCCAATCAATTTTGAACAAGGTAAGCTCTCAAAGAATTCAAGATTATCGATAAGTGTAAAGTTATCTTTTGTATTTTTACTAAAACCAATACCTGGATCAACAGCTATACAATCCAAATCGATCCCAGCATTAACACATACTTTTATTCGATTATCTAAATACTCCCATACTTCACATACGACATCTTTGTAATTAGTGTTTGCCATCATATTATGTGGATTACCTCTCATATGCATTAAAACTACTGAAGCTTTTGCTGAGGCAACAACCTCGAGAGACCTTTTATCAGCTGTTAAAGCAGACACATCATTTATGATCTTAACCCCTTCATCAAGCACCGCTTCCATAACTTCTGCTTTATATGTATCCACGGAGACACTTACTCCCTCTCTGACTAACCACTTAACTACTGGCAAAATCCGTTTTAGTTCCTGCCTTACAGAAATAGGCTGCGACTGTGGCTTAGTAGATTGCCCTCCGACATCGATTATATTAGCACCAGAGTCAATGTATTTAATAGCTCTGGATATAGCAGCTGATGTTTTAAATGTCTCTCCACCATCACTAAAACTGTCGGGAGTAACGTTAACGATGCCCATAATCAACGGGGAGTCGAGATTGAACCCTGCAAATTTTACCGCCATAAACCAAGCTCCGTAGAAACAATTGCACCGTCTCATTAGAAGCGCATACTAATTGACAAAAATAAACCGATCTAATTTTGAGGCTGAGGTTCTGACCCTACTGGATGATCTTCTTCATTATTTTGAGCGCTATCCACATTACCGCTTGCAGGCACAGAACCCTTTGTTGGCGAGTTATCAACGTCTTCTTCAGGCCTATAAATAGGTTCACCCTTCAAAAGCGCTTCCACCTCTTCGCCAGAGAGAGTTTCAAACTCCAATAGACCCTGAGCCAAACTTTCTAAATCATCAGATTTACTAGTTAATACTTCTCTCGCTGTTTTCTCAGCTTCTTCAATCAGCTTTCTAACCTCTTTGTCAATAAGAGCAGCTGTTTCATCAGAAACATTTTTGCTCCTTGCCACGGAATGGCCTAAAAAAACTTCCTCTTCATTATCGGAGTAACGAAGAGGTCCGAGTGCCGCACTAAAACCATACTCAGTAACCATCCTTCGCGCCATTTCTGTAGCCTGCTGAATATCATTACCTGCTCCTGTAGTAACTTGATCCGCACCAAAAATAAGCTCTTCAGCTATTCTACCTCCATACATTACAGCAAGCTTAGATATCAATTCCACTTTCGAATAACTATACTTGTCCTTTTCCGGAAGTGACATCGTTACTCCTAAAGCTCTGCCTCTAGGAATTATAGTAACTTTATGAAGAGGATCATGTTTTGGCACATTAAGCCCCACAATAGCATGCCCAGCTTCATGGTAAGCTGTTAATTTCTTCTCATCATCTGACATTACCATAGAGCGTCTCTCTGACCCCATCAGTACTTTGTCTTTTGCATTCTCGAACTCTGTCATTGTTACCATACGATTGCCAGCTCTTGCCGCTAACAAGGCTGCCTCATTAACCAAGTTAGCAAGATCAGCTCCAGAGAATCCTGGCGTACCCCTAGCTATAATACGTGCATCCACACTAGGTGCTATTGGAACTTTTCGCATATGAACCTTGAGTATCTTCTCACGCCCGACTATATCCGGATTGGGAACGACTACCTGTCTGTCAAAGCGACCAGGCCGCAAAAGCGCTGGATCTAGCACATCTGGCCTATTGGTTGCAGCGACTAAAATAACCCCTTCGTTTGATTCAAAACCATCCATCTCTACCAACAACTGATTAAGCGTCTGCTCTCTCTCGTCATTTCCCCCACCCAGACCAGCACCTCGGTGTCGGCCTACAGCATCAAGCTCATCGATAAAAATTATGCAGGGAGCATTTTTTTTACCTTGCTCAAACATGTCGCGCACCCTGCTAGCACCCACTCCAACGAACATTTCCACGAAATCAGATCCAGAAATAGTAAAGAATGGAACATTCGCCTCCCCAGCTATTGCTCGAGCTAAAAGTGTTTTACCTGTTCCAGGCGGTCCTACCAATAGACACCCCTTTGGTATTTTACCCCCAAGTCTCTGAAACTTTGCAGGGTCTTTGAGAAACTCGACTATCTCTTCTAGTTCCTGTTTTGCTTCATCTATGCCAGCAACATCTTCAAAGGTGACCCGACCGGATCTCTCTGTTAGCATTCGCGCTCTAGACTTACCAAAACCCATTGCCTTTCCACCTCCGCCTTGCATTTGGCGCATAAAGAATATCCACACTCCCAATATAATGATCATCGGAAGCCAAGATAATATAATACCAAATAGCGACGGGACCTCTTCCTCCTCGGGCTTAGCAGTGATACGTACCCCTTTTTCGGTCAAGGATTTTATCAAGGTAGGATCATTTGGAGAAAAGGTGCTATAATGGCGACCTAATCTATCATGATAAGTAATTTGCTGACCCTGTATGGTAACATCACTAATATCACCAGTTTCAACAGCGTTCAAAAAATCAGAGTATGAGGCTGCCTGATAAACCGTACTCGTCGATTTGTTTTGGAACAAATTAAACAGAGTAAAAACTACCAAAGCGATTACAACCCAAACAATAAGGTTCTTTTTAAAATTCAAAATCTATAACTTTCAACCCCGACTCTTACTAAACTATACAAACTATAAGTTACTTTAATATACTACTGTAACAATAAGAATTATTAGTTAAACATAGGCTAAATTTTTCCTTCCACAAGTTTAAACTTCAAACTATCTTTCATTTAACTGCAAAAACCTAGCAGACCTAAATATTTGCTTTCTACCAGAATTGTTTTTGCCTCTGATAAATCTGCAGTAATTCAAATGGGGAACTTCTAAAACACCTCTGCTATCGAATAATGCGGGCAGAGTTTTCTTTATTTCGTATGGAATAGATAGTTCTCTTAATTCAGGTCTTTTTTTAATTATCTGACTCCAACCCGCTTCCCCTAAGGGTTCCAAAATTAGTTCATCTGAGTTATTTTTGTGGTCATAAGTGAACGTGCAATTAAAAATATTTCTCCAGATAATACTTTTTTGCCCGCTTAGTGATATGGTTGAAACTGGCTTCCTTTCCTCACGAAAAAAAATTAGGTATTTATCCTCTTTTTTAACGACACAATTAGAAAGAGTAAAAGACCCACTTTCTTTTTCCTGGGTCAAATTATTTATTAACCTACTTAGACTATCAAACCTGGGAGGATATGGCTTTCCGCCTATCACATTCAAAAGATATGTTAATATTTTTTCTACCAGGACTGATGGTAGAAGTTTCAAAGGCTCTATATCCAGTCTTGCCCAGCCTTCAGGATAAATCTTAACATCAGTCTCTATAAAATCATTGCAGCAAAGCTCCAATATTTCCCTCAATACGCTGAAGCTTTGAGCCAATTTTGATAAACGTGCATTAGTGACCCTCCTAGCTTCCAAATTCGACCTTAAGGTCCTAAGACGCGTTCTCATAAATCTGGGATTAGTATTAGATGGGTCCTCTATCCAGTGTTGCCCAATTGAAATCAATGTCTGTTTAAGTCTCTCTTTGGGAACAGTTAGAAGAGGTCTTACAATCCTTACACCTCTTCGAGTTGAAACTTCTCTCATGCAAGCCAGACCTTCTATTCTACTTCCCCTGACCAACCTCATTAGAAACGTTTCAGCCTGATCATCTTGATGATGTGCTATAAAGAGATCGGTAAAACGATTTTTTAAGCACCAATCCAACATTAGCTTGTAACGAACTTCCCGTGCAGACGATTGAATGCCTGATAATATGGGCAAACCCTCCCTTTTTAAAATAGCGTGCTTAACGTTCCATTTTAATAGCCACTCAGATACCTTGGTTGCCTCACCAGCAGATTCCTCTCGCAAATTATGATTTACTATTAGGGCAAAAAGACTTAAACCCCTATTTTCGCACCAATTCTTTAAAAGCCACACTAATGCAAGGCTATCTGCTCCGCCCGAAACACCAACGCAGCAATATCTTGCCTCTCTAGTTTTCTCGTCTTCCATCAGACGATCAAACTCGATGGATGAAATAGGCTCTAATATCTTTTCTGCATTTTCAGGCTGTTTTACTGGGTCAAGCACAACCTGCTCTCGCCCTTTCCTGAGTTAGCTGGCTTTTTAAGACTGACTCAATTTTCGGATAATCTCTCTCTAACTTTGCAAAAGTTGCACAGGCGTCATTTTTTTTGTTTAGTTTACTAAGTGAAATACCTAATCTAAGAAGTATATCTGCCGCCCGCCCCGCGGCTGGGTCAGCCTGATAGGCGTTTAAAAAGTTTTTGGCCGCCTCACGATATTCTTTTTGAACAAAATAGGTTCTACCGAGCCAATATTTGGCGTTTAATGATAACGGAATGGAGGGATAGAGTGTTATAAACTGCTCTAGCGCTTGAGAGGCCTTCTCGTAATCTGCTTTTCTAACTAGAGAGAAAGCATATTTAAATTTTTCGTCAGGAGTACCTGCCGGTAATAATGAAATTTTAGCTATATTGGTTTTTTGCTGCAATTTAATCTTAGACTCAAGTTCAGATTTTGCTTTTTCTGCACTAACGTTTTTAAGGTCTTTTTCACTTATTGTACCAAGAACACTGGGACGGCCACCTAATGTACTACCCCCTGACTGAGGCCCTCCTGTCTCAATAGGAGGACTAGTGGGTAAAGCCGGCATCTTAGGGGGAGCAATTTTCATACCTGAACCTGCGCCTTTAGCTATTTTATTTATAGAAGGCCCAGAAATAAGCCTTAACTGGTTTTCCATTGCTTTCAGTCTATAATCTATATCGCTAACCAAAGCTTTTACCGACGAAGAAAGATCATTAATTTTGTTACTTAATTTTTCTCTCTCATTAGTATTATCCTGAGTTTCAGACTGCAGTTGCTCCAACTTTTCTTCTATTCTCACCACATATGGATTAGAACTTAAAGATGGAGAGTTCTTATTGACCTGTGGATTTTTTGTTTCCCGCTGATCTCTATTAAAGACCTCTCTATTTAAAACAGCTAAATCTCTCTGAATACGTCGAATTTCATTCAAAATCGAGTTATTTTGGTCCTGTGAAAAGACAAGTGAAGAGGAGATTATAAGAATCAACTGACTCAAAAGGAGAGGCTTAGAGAGTAAGATCACCAATTTGAGTAAAAAATTCATGAAATTTTTCTCATTCAATTAAGTCCTGTTGGAAGCTCTTAATGTCCAGCCAATTTCCGAACAACAAATCTCACCGCCCCAACCAAGAAGGACGTCGCCTCCGCCAGAATACGGCAGCTAACTAGTAAATACAGACCTCTCCAGCTTGTGGCTTAGCTACCTGCTACAACCGTTACTGCTCGGCGATTTTGTTTCCACGAGGCTTCGTTGTGGCCAAGGGCTGCTGGGCGCTCTTTACCGTAAGAAATCACCTTAACCCGATTTGGACTTATTCCCATAGCAACAAGAAAGTCTTTGACTGCATTAGCACGTCTCTCTCCTAAAGCTAGGTTATACTCCCGGGTACCACGCTCGTCACAATGCCCCTCCACTACAACGTTAACGCCTCCGTACTTTTTAAGCCACGCAATCTGTTTTTCTAGCATAGACCTAGATTCGGACGACAGGCTCGACTTATCTAAAGCAAAAAAGACACGGTCCCCGACGTTAACAACAAAATCTCTAGCGGTACCTGGTGCCACATAAAAAGACTTGCTATCATAAGTCTTTGCTTTTAATCCGCTAGTATCTGCGCCACCCTTTTCATCCATGGTTTCACATGCTGAAACAAGGAACAACGCTGCTATAATAAAAGTTAAGCTACCTAAACGCATATCTTGGTCTCCCAAACATCCAGTACGAATGAAATAAAGCAACTAAAGCCACAATGCAACCCATTACCGGAAAATTTACAGTCAAAACTCAAAAATTTAATTTTAACACTACAAATAAAAAACTAATAGTTCGTTTACTGCTAATACTTTACTGGTTCTTACTCATGGAATCAAGGGTGACCAAGCAGGATCTGAAGCATCCATAGGTGTTATAATTTCCCTCTCATTTTGGCCAGTTAGGTCAATAGAGAAAAGTTTTGATTTTTTGTCGCCAAATTTACCCTTAGGTGTCTCCCTAAAAAACATTATTACTCGACCATTGGGTGACCAAGTTGGTGACTCAACTAAAAAACCATCTGTCAAGAGGCGCTCGCCCTTCCCATCAATCCCAATTACCCCTATAAAAAACTTTCCTCTTCTCATTTTGGTAAAGGCAATTAAATCTCCGCGAGGGGACCACACTGGGGTCGCATATCTGCCCTTGCCAAAGGTAATCCTTCTTACATCTGATCCATCAGATTTCATAATATAAATTTGCTGAGTCCCACTTCTGTCTGAATTAAAGACTACTCTAGTGCCGTCTGGCGAATAATCCGGAGATGTATCTATAGACGAATGGCGGGTTAGACGCTTTGCTCTCCTGCTCCTTAAGTCCATGGTGTAAATCTCAGAGTTACCGTCTCTAGCCATACTCATGATTACTGCGTTACCATCTGGGGAAAACCTAGGCGCAAAAGTCATCCCTGGAAAATCTCCAAGAATCTCCTGTCTACCAGTATCTATGTTAAAAATATAAACACGAGGCACACCTCCATGATAGGACATATAAGTGATTTCTTGGCGATTAGGAGAAAATCTAGGAGTTAAGATAAGAAACTTGCCATCGGTGAGAAAATGATGATTCTCACTATCCTGATCCATTATGGCTAACCTTTTTATTCGACGAATCTGAGAACCTGTTTCAGCAATATAAACAACCCTAGTGTCAAAATACCCATTTTCTCCAGTTACACGCTTGTATATTGCATCAGCAATTATATGAGCTATTCGCCGCCAATTTGAAATTACCGTAGTATAAACCTGGCCGACCATCTGCCTTTGCGAAAATACATCCCATAACCTAAATTGGACCTTAATATTCTTACCTTCAAGAATCACAATACTCCCTTGGACCATGGCTTGTACGTTAAGGATCCTCCAATTTTGGAATTTTGGCAAAATATCAAGGGATTTTTCTGTCTCAATAAATGCTTTTTGGCTTATAGGTCGAAAGAGACCTGAACGTTCAAGATCTGAGCTAATTACAGAGGTAATACTCTTCCCCAATTCCACTTCCTTTTTATTTGTGCCAACAAAATTTGCAACTGCAACAGGAAGTGCTTTTACTGTCCCTCGGGTAATATCAACTTTTAATTCAGCTTTAGCAGAAGTTATAGATAAAACTATAGCAACAATCGCGAGGATTATTGCATCTCTGTCCCTAAAAAATAAAACTATCTTTTCCATCATTTGCCAAACATTTCACTTGGATTAAAATTTAAAGTAACATCTCGCCAAATTGCATATTTACGCGGATCCAGCCTAAAGGGCTGGCAAGCTTCATTCAAAATCGCTCTCTGCGCTGTCTCAGCTGCTGCGAGTTTAAAAGGATCATTAACTAATAAATCCCTATTTGCAACCCACGCTCGCTTAACTCTGCCATCAGGTGTAAGATAAGCTCTTACCACCACAACGATATCCTCAGCCCCTTTGGCGCCTGGCTGTAGATTCCAGCAGGGGCGAATCGATGTCCTAATAGTATTAATCATGGCATCCATCTCGGTCATAGTTACCTTATCGGTTTCAGATTCAGTCGTACTATTATTAGCAAGAATTTTTGCAATTTTTGCCTCAAAATCAGACTTTTTTGATTTTTTGTCTTCTTTTGGGGTTTTATATACTTTTTTTACCGTTTTTTTGTCGAAATCCTGAGCAAGATTTCGCAACACAGACTCAAAGGGATCAGGTGGTTTAGGTTTACGCCTCGGGGTCACCCTAGCGAGCTTAGTAAAACCTGTTTTTGACTTTAGCTTCTTTTGTTTCACTTTAGGTGTCTTTTTTTTGGTTTTTTTTCTCAAACTTACAGTTTCAGTCCTTTTGTTTTGGGGGATAGGCTTGATAGAAGGTTGAGGTAACTTTTTTACCTTTTTTTTGATTATATTTTCTTTTTTCTCCTTAACTTGCTTACTTGTATCTTTTTTAGCTGGCTTAGGTAACTCAGTTTTATTGCCAATGGATACTACCTCCACAACCATTGGTTTTTGTTGTTTTGCTGGAGCTTTATAGAGAAAAGGTAATCCAAAAATACTGATAGTAATAACTAAAACGTGAATTACTATTGATATTGAAAGAGTTGATCGCATATCTACTTCTTTGCTCTTTTTCGATTGCTTTTTTGAGTGTTGCTCTGGCTCGGCATCTCAGTAATAAGAGCCACTTTTTTAAACCCTACCCTATTTACTGCACCCATCACTTCCATAACCCTTCCATAATCAATTGCCCTATCAGCCTTCACAAATATTCTAATTTCAGGATTAGCATTAGTTATGGCAATGAGCCTAAATCCGAGTTTATCCAGTAAGATCTCACTATCCTGTATAAAGATAGTCCCTTCGCTATTGACACTGATAGTGAGGGGCTCATCCGGTTCTTGCATGAGTGAAGTTGATACTTTGGGAAGGTCCACTGGCACCCCGATGGTTAACAGGGGGGCTGTGACCATAAAAACAACCAATAAAACCAGCATAACATCTACAAATGGAGTTACATTTATATCTGACATTGGCCGACTTCGTTCTCGTCTGCCTCTTTTACTCTTCCTAACTGATGGATTAGCACTCAAGGACATTTTTTCCTCTCCTAACTGTCTAATTGGCGAGAAATAATTGCAGAGAATTCACTTGAAAAGTCCTCTAGCCTAGCAGCATAACGATCGAGGTCTTTTGAAATCTTATTATAGGCTATAACGGCTGGTATTGCCGCTAACAACCCCAGAGCGGTGGCAAACAAAGCCTCAGCAATACCAGGGGCTACAACGGCCAGACTAGTATTTTTAGACATAGCGATTGATTGAAAACTATTCATTATCCCCCAAACTGTTCCAAAAAGGCCAATAAAAGGGGCAGTAGATCCTGTAGATGCTAATATTATCATTTGCCTCTCAACATGCTCCAGCTCTCTGCTTAATGTAACGTCCATAACACGCTCTATTCTCTCTGTAAGACTAGAACCTCTATCGACAGTTAAATTTCCAGTCTCTGCAGAACGACGCCATTCCTTCATAGCTGACGAAAATACGGCTCCCATTGGGTCAAGGGGCTGCGCCCCTATTCGATCATATAGGGCATCCAAAGATCCACCAGACCAAAAAGAATCTTCAAACTCAGTTGCATCCCTATTAAGACGACGCAACCTTACACTCTTCTCAATTATAATTGCCCAACACCAAACTGAAGCGCTTAACAACAGCAACATTACCAACTTTACAATTAGATCCGCCCTTAAAAATAAAGTCCAAACAGAAAAATCTAGGTCGCCAGATGCGGCAGCCAAACCAACGGTATTTATTGCCTCAGTTTCCATTATTCACCTCATCCCTAAGTTATTTTTATTCTATCAAATGCAACTCTAATATCTGAGGGCATCTTTACTGCTCTCGAATTTTCCATGCTTATACAGGCTATTTTAATTGTCGTATCAACAATTAAGGTATCCTCCTTCAGTACTTCTTGTTTCAAAGTTGAAGAGGCTCCCCTAACTTCAACACAGCAAGTCCTTACTTCCAACAAATCATCCAAAAAAGCTGGTTTGATATAATCAATCAAACTAGACCTAACCACGAACTCCACACTCCATTTCTTTTTAATGTCTTCATGAGGAATACCAATTTCTCTCAGGAATTCAGTTCTAGCCCTCTCAACGAATTTCAGGTAATTGGCATAATAAACCACTCCCCCAGCATCCGTATCTTCATAGTAGACCCTCACTGAATAATGGGTGCAAAAATCTAATTTTTTTTTCACTGTTTTTAATTCCATCCTAGGACACATGCCCCTCTTCGCCTGTTATCAGCTCAAACTGATTCAAGTTTTTGGGAACTTGAAGTCCTAGATGTTGATAAGCCCCTTCTGCAAGTGCCCTTCCTCGCGGGGTTCTCATTAGCAAACCCTCTTGTATTAGGTACGGCTCCACAACTTCCTCGATAGTATCTCGTTCTTCCGACAGTGCCGCAGAGAGAGTCTCTATACCCACTGGTCCACCCTTATAGTTTTTTGCAATGATCCCTAGGTATCTCCTATCGAGCGCATCTAGCCCTTTTGTGTCAACATCTAACCTATTAAGAGCCTCATCGGCAGCTTTTTTATCTATCGATTTTAGTTTAGATACAGTGGCAAAATCCCTCACCCTTCTAAATAGCCTTCCAGCAATTCTTGGAGTGCCCCTGGAACGCCTTGCTATCTCCTGGGCACCATCTTCTGTCATATTTACACTAACTAAATTAGCAGCACGAGTTATAATTTTCTGAAGATCGTCAGTTTCATAGTATTGCAGATGAAATAGTATACCAAATCTATCCCGAAGAGGCGTTGTTATCAGGCCCGCCCTAGTCGTTGCACCTATTAATGTAAAAGGGTTGAGATCTATTCGAACAGATCTTGCAGCGGGGCCCTCACCTATAACTAGGTCTAGCTTATAATCCTCCACTGCAGGGTAAAGAATCTCCTCGACAATTGGACTCAGGCGATGTATCTCATCAATGAAAAGAACATCATTGGTTTGTAAATTCGTTAAAATAGCCGCCAGATCGCCGGCTTTAGCAACTACTGGACCCGATGTTGCCTTAAAGCCAACTTTTAATTCTCTAGAAATTATTTCTGCTAAAGTTGTCTTGCCAAGACCTGGGGGTCCATGCAGCAAAACATGATCCATTGGCTCCGCTCTACTTTGAGCAGCACCAATAAATATAGACAAATTATCTCTTACCTGTTTTTGACCTATAAAATCCGACAACTCTTTAGGCCTAGAATTACCAACAATGGCATCATCATTTTGATTTGCAGAGTCAACAATTCTATCTTTCTCATTATCCGTCATTATTGCAACTTCCCAGCTGATAATTCAGATAGAGCTTCTCTGATTAACACTTGCAAGCTCACTGAATCTCCCAACCTATCAGCTGCGGCTAAAGATGCTGCATATGCATTACCCCGCTGATATCCCAAATTTTCAAGAGCTGATATAACGTCAGATATAATACCTTCATCAACCTTTTTATTAACAGACTTTTGACCGTAATTAGTAATAATTTGACTCTCATAAACACTGCCCATTTTATCTTTTAACTCGGTTATAATTCTAGCAGCTAATTTAGGACCAACTCCTGGCGCTTTCGTTATCAAATTTTTGTCACCAGCCGAAATCGCATTAGCTAATTTATCGGGACTCCATGAAGAGAGAATTCCTAAAGCCACCTTTGCACCCACACCCTGAACAGTCGTTAAAATCTTAAAACAATTTTGCTCGGCCTCCTCAAAAAAACCAAAAAGATGAATGCGGTCTTCTCTAACATGAGTCTCCACCAACAAGCTTGTTACCTCCTCATTTTTTGATACTACCTCCAAGGTTTTGGCAGAACAGAAAACTAAATAACCAACTCCATTTACGTCAATTATAAGAGATTCGTCATTTGCTCTAGTAATCTTGCCTGTTAGCTTAGCTATCATAATTTTATTCGCCTAATAACTGAGCTGTGATTGGAGAGCTAGAGTAATGTATGTGACAAATAGCTACTGCTAAAGCGTCAGAGGCATCAGCACTAGAAGCTCTACTAGTAGGCAACAGCGTTCTAACCATTGTTTCAACTTGTTTCTTTGACGCATGCCCTGTTCCAACTACACTTTTCTTTACTCTATTTGGAGAGTATTCTGCTATTTTTATAGAAAACCGCGCAGGAACTAGCATTACGACACCGCGTGCGTGCCCAAGTTTAAGTGTCGATTTTGGATTAACGTTTACAAAAGTTTCCTCAATAGCTACCTCATCAGGTCTATACGTTGTAACAACTTCTTCAACTCCATCAAAGATTTCCACTAACCTGCTAGAAAGTGCTTTTTTTTCATCACTAGTGACCTTGCCACTCCCTACATGAATCAGATTACTTTCGTTGAGATCTATAATCCCCCAACCCGTAACCTTCAAACCTGGATCAAGTCCTAAAATTCTCATCAAGCTTAACTACACATCCAATTAACCACTCAAAGCCAACAACATATCCTCAGATATCTCAAAATTGGAGGCAACTCTCTGCACATCTTCATTGTCATCTAGAACGTCTAGCATTTTTAATAATGAAGCTGCTTCACTCTCATTGATCGCCACCTCACTTTGAGGTCGCCAATCTAAAGTAGCTGTCTTGGGCTCACCAGCTAAATGAACCAATTTATCACGTATAGCTCCAAATTTATCGGTCTCACAGTAAATGGTGTATCCAAACTCACCAAATTCAACATCGCTGGCCCCGGCTTCGATAGCAGTTTCAAAAAGCTTTTCCTCATCTATCTCATCAATTGAATATTGAAGAACACCTACTCTATCAAACATAAAACTTACAGCACCTGTTTCGGCAAGACTACCACCAAACTTTGAAAAAGCAGCCCTTACTTCAGAGGCTGTTCTATTTCTATTGTCGGTAAGTGCTTCTACTATAACCGCAACACCGCCAGGACCATAACCCTCATATCGAATTTCCTCATAGTTCTCTGAATTATCTGTTCCAGAAGCTTTTTTTATAGCCCTCTCAATATTCTCCTTTGGCATATTTGCAGATCGTGCAGCGATTATGGCAGATCTCAGTCGAGGATTCTTATCTGGCTCAGGGAGACCAGATTTTGCTGCTACCGTTATTTCCCGAATTAACTTGGAAAATATCTTTGCTCGCTTGGAATCCTGCGCACCCTTGCGATACATGATGTTTTTAAATTGGGAATGTCCTGCCATCTACTTCTGTCAACCAACTTCTGTTATTGTTTTAGAACCTAACCACCCTATTATGGCAACATTAGGGCGCTATAAAGTTTACGAAAAATAAATACCAAGCAAGATTTTAAAAAATATTTTTGTCTCTATGAAATAATTTTAAACTAACAATACATAGCCACCTAACGATTCATACCAAAGTATTCCTTATTTGGCTCTATGCCGATCCCGTGTGTCATGCGATTCGTATAATTAAAGTATGCAATAACGTCATTTATTTCAAAAATTTCCTCTGCTTTAAAACCAAAGTCAGATAAAACTTGCCTATCCACTTCGCATACTTCTTGCGGAATACTAGTCATTTTCCAAGCATAATCTAAAATTACCCTTTGACGCGCACTTAACTGAGCGACTCTGTAATTAGTGACGAGTATATCTGCTAATATTGGGTCCCCTGATAGTTCCCTCACCGACTGAGAGTGTGAAGTTATACAATATACACAATGATTATAGGAAGATACCACTACCGCTATCATCTCCTTCTCTAACCTACTAAGCGGCGAGTCCTCGGATAACATAAGTTCATTATATTTAATATTAAAAGTTCGTAACTTTTCTGGAATTAGAGAGAAAGCTCTCAAAACATTTGGTATAAAACCTAATTTTTCCTCACACACCCTAAAATATTTTTTCAGATCTTCTGGTAGTTTTTCTACCTTGGGCACAGGTAGTCCAGAGACTTGTACCAATTGATTCTTCAATTTCTTTTCACTGGCGGAACTCATAGCTCAACCCTTTCATTTAGTAACTTAAAAAAAAACAATTAGTTTTCTCCAAGCCAGATAATAATCATAGCCTAATTTGTTGACAATTGCAGTCTTCCCCCAAGTTTGATCGGGCAAAATTTTATTGCTTTGCCAGTCTTGTCGTCAGTTTCCAGAAATACCCCACACACCGTCGCCTCACCATCTGCCGGTTGAAGGGGTGATTTCGATTCTTTGTTGGTAAACCTGTTCAATGCTGAGTCAATTTTCATACCTATGATGGAATTATAGTCGCCGCACATACCAGCATCTGTTTGGTAGGCAGTTCCCCCTGGCAGAATTTGACCATCTGCAGTAGGTACATGCGTATGAGAACCAATTACCAAAGACACCCGGCCATCTAGAAAATGACCAACAGCCATTTTTTCACTGGATGCTTCAGCATGCACATCCACTACTATAGCGCTTACATGACTACCCAAAACAACTGATCTAAGCGCAAGTTCTAGACTTCGAAAAAGGTCTTCCACTGGTGGCATAAAAAGCTGCCCCATTACTTGTAATACTAAGATTTTCTGACCTTTTCTTGTTTTAAAAACACCCTTACCCATCCCAGGTGTATTCTCTGGAAAATTAAGTGGCCTGAGCAGTCGAGGTTCCGAGGCTATATATTGGGCTGTATCAGGTTGGTCCCAAGAGTGGTTTCCAAGTGTGATAACATCTATTCCTGCCTTAAAAAAATCCCTACATATTTTTCCTGTTATTCCAAAACCGTGAGCAGAGTTCTCTCCATTAATAATAACAAAGTCAGGGGAAAATGTTCTTGATAATTCCTCCAAATTATCATGCACGGCATTTCTTCCAGCTTTACCAACCACGTCACCAAGGAAAATGATTTTCAATGTCTAAACTCTCCAAAAAAACTTTAACACCAGAACAAACCTTCTTCTGTTATAATCATATCCATTTTTTGATCCTTTATATCCTTAGGCACATGATCTACTTCTTGGCCTGCAAAGGCTACACCAACAACCAAAATTTTAGAGTCTAGTTTCCTGAGTCTTGCTATTGTTCGATCGTAATATCCCCCACCATAGCCCAATCTGTAACCCCACTTATCAAAAGCTAGCATAGGGGCAATTATTGTTTTGGGTATTAAGCGTTTAGATTCTCCGCGTGGCTCCTTTATTCCATGTTTTGATTTTACTAAGCTATCTCCAGAGCACCAACTACCAAACTCAAGAACATCCGACACACCTCTAATCATCGGTAAACAACACTGGCATCCGTTTATATGAAGCTCCTCAAATAAAACTCTTATATCTAGTTCTGAACCTATGGGAAAATAGCCAGCAATAGGCAAACCTGAGTTTTTACTGACTTTTGAAATAAATGTCCTTGCAACTTTCTTTGCCGCCCTTCCATCTTGAGAGTTAGCGGCAATATTAAGTCTATTGTTTTTTGCTGCAACACGAGCCGCGTTCTTAGTCTCATCTAAATTCATTATTGTTATCTATTAACCACCATTTTCACTTCCTATTAGCACTCACAAAATCAGAAAATTACAAGCGCCGCTTAAGCCGTCTGCTCGGTTATTTCCTAGGCCTAACAGTCCAGGTGGGAACCACATAAAAAACCCAAGAGCTTTAAAGCGGCAGTCCCCATGCAAAAATTATTGGCCCTGGAGCAAAAATGCATGACCAACCCAGCAGCGCTAAATTACATTTTAGGAGCTTTGAGCCCGCTCGGCAATCTTTTCAATACGTAAGGCTAGTTTTTCAAATTCTACAATACTTAAACCATCTGATTGGCTATCTTGAATATCGCTTTTGGACTCTTTTTTTTGTTCTAAATTAGCGTTCTTTGACTCTAATAATTCATCGGTTATTAATAGGCAGGCCATCACCAGCAATCTGGACTCTCCTACTTGTCCTACCCGAGTAATTAGCTCTCTAATTTTTGAATCTAAGTAGCTCGCAAGGCTAGCAAGATGTTGCTCCTGGCCATCGTCGCAGGCTATTTTATAGTCTTGATCATTTATTCTAATATTAATCTCAGCCAAGACTCTATCTTTCCAGCATCTTTTTCATTTTTAATATTATAGCATCTAGCCTTTCTGCTATTAATTGAGAGGAAACAATTGGGTTCCCAGATTCTTTATCGTCGTTAGTATATTTATCCCTTGGGAAAAATCTATTTTCTTGGTCTATAGAGTCGAGTGTTTCCTCAAGAGCCGACAAAGCGTTTTCAACTCTCAATTGAATTTTTTCAACTTCTTCATCACTGAGTTTTTTACTCGATTTTGTATCTTGCATCATTTTTTAAAAGCGATGTCGCTAGCCCAACTTTAATTTGCCCTTAGCATATGTTGCCAATGGAGCAGACGTCAATCTTATATAAAACAATTTTCATGCTAGTCAGCGCTGTATCGTCATTATATTGTCTGTTGACGAAATGGGAAATCAATATAATTGTGAAGATATAAGGTATTATTTGTTCCCGCCCAAATATGATTAGAAGATTTAAGGTTTTTATGAAAGGAGAATTAGATGGCACTTAGGATAGCTATTAATGGATTTGGAAGAATAGGTAGACTGGCATTCAGGGCTATATTAGAGCGAAATGAGTCTGATATAGAGGTAATTTGTATTAATGACCTTGGACCAACAGAGTCTAACGCTCACCTACTTAAATACGACTCCGTTCATGGCATTCTTCCATTTGAAGTTGGAATTAAAGAAGATCATTTGTTGGTTGGTGATAGGAAAATCACGGTGACATCCGAAAGAGAGCCAAAAAATCTGCCTTGGAAAGATATGGATATTGATATTGTATTTGAGTGTACAGGTTTCTTTGCTAGTAAAAAAGCTGCCTCCGAACATCTCACAGCTGGAGCAAAAAAAGTTTTAATTTCTGCACCCGCCAAAGAGGCGGATATTACCGTTGTGTTTGGCGTCAATAGTGACCAACTTTCGAGTTCCGACCAAATAATTTCAAATGCGTCTTGTACCACCAATTGCTTGGCACCAGTAGCTAAGGTTATGCATGATAACTTTGGCATCGAAAGGGGTTTTATGACTACCATACACTCTTTTACTGGCGACCAAAGAACGGTAGACACACTTCATACTGATCTTCATAGATCAAGAGCATCCTCTGTTTCAATGATACCAACTTCAACGGGAGCGGCGAAAGCGGTTGGACTAGTTTTGCCTGAATTGCAAGGAAAGTTAGACGGCACCTCAATTCGGGTACCCACACCCAATGTGTCAGTTATTGACTTCAAATTTGTTCCCAAAGCAGATGTTAAGGTCTCTGATATTAATCAAGCAGTAATAGATGCCAGCGATGGAAAGCTAAATGGAATACTAGGTTATAATGAAGCCCCTCTCGTGTCAGTAGATTTTAACCATAACCCACTTAGTTCAGTCTTTGATATACCAGAAACTCAGGTTATTGAGAATAAATTTGTAAGGATTCTTAGTTGGTATGACAACGAATGGGGGTTTTCAAATAGGATGATTGATACGGCAAAAGCAATAGGCAAACTGATGTGAGCAAAGAGAAATGCCAACTGTACCTAATTAGTCCTAGCAAAATAGAAGCCAGTGATTTTTGTGAAGAACTGATACCAACTCTGAGAGTTGGCAATATAGCCTGCGTCCAATTGCGTCTGAAGAATAGCCCTGAAGGCCTTACTCGCAAAACAATTGAGGCAATACTCCCTATCACGAAAGATTATGGTGTACCCCTGATTTTAAATGATGATCCAATTATGGCCTTAGAAACAGGCTGCGATGGAGTTCATATAGGACAAGAAGATACTGACTATATTAGTGCCAGAAATATTATTGGCAGAGATGCCATTGTAGGTGTCACTTGCTTAGACTCTATTGATCTAGCTATGCGAGCAGCTGACCGCGGGGCCGACTATATAGCTTTTGGCGCATTTTTTCCTAG
>PTLG01000070.1 GCA_002937995.1 Alphaproteobacteria bacterium MarineAlpha3_Bin7
TAGAGGAAGCTTAGAGAATATTAAAGTTGTTACGATATCGCCAGGCCCATGGTTGCTAGCTATTATTTTTATGAATTATACATTTCAGTGGGTAACTATGATGGTATGGCTGCCAACTTTTGGTATAGAAGAAAGGGGACTTAGTATAAATCTGACTGCATGGATTACGGCACTTGCTATCGCTGTTAATATACCAGGAAATTGGTTTGGCAGCTGGCTAATACATAATGGAATATCCAGATGGTTACTAATATTTTTTGGAACACTGATTATGGGGTCAACATCTGTATTTATTTTTTCAGAACAATTATCCGATGGATTACGTTTTTCCCTAGTACTTCTATTCTCTTTCTCCGGTGGTGTCCAACCAGCAGCACTAATAAGTGGAGCTACTGTCCATTCCCCAACAAAATCACATTTAGGCGCAACAAATGGATTCATGTATCAGGGTTCACAGAGTGGTTCAGTTTTTGGACCTCCGATAGTTGCCGCTATTGTTACGCAAACTGGTAAATGGGAGTCAGCCGGATGGTTATTATTTAGTCTAACCTGCATAAGTCTACTAGCAGTAGCCTTAATGAGAAAATATGAAAAAAGAATAGGGGATAAGTACTAATATGTTGTAATGTCAAGAGACTAAAATCTAATTAAGTTTAATTTTTTTCATCAAATTTTTGGAAATATAAGTTTTGAGCTCTCCAAATTCTGAAACACAGAAACGATTTTCTAATTTACTTGAACTTGCCAAAAGGAGCAAATTTAAAGGCGAGAGGAATAATGCGCTTTCAGCTGCAAAGCGGATTGCCACAAAACATGGAATGACTATTGAAGAGTTTGAAAAAGACAGCTCAAATTCTAAGAATAAAACTAATAGGTCTTGGGCTAATAAAAGTAGACAAAAAAAAGAAAATTTTGCAAATGAACTTTTTAAAAATATAAACGATAGTTATTACGAAAAAGAAAGATGGCAGAGAGCTGTAAATAGTGCAAAAGCCCGAGGACTAGACGAAAATATAAGAAAAAGAGAGAGTACTCTCGAAAAAAGTTTAAAAATCAGTAAAAATAAGAGGCCAGCAGGCAAACATGCAGAAGTTTTATTAAGAGAAACTTCATTATCATTCAAAGAAATTACGGAGATTACTGGCCTAAATATTTATCAAGTGGTGGGAATAAGACTAAAAATTAGAACTGACCTTATTTAATAATACTTCCTAAGACTCAATAAAATTAATAGTTCACATGTTTTAATGGCGATACAATAATTACTAATTCATGGGTGTTGCGTGAACGAACTAATTTTTATAAAAATTTAACAAAGAAAAAAATTAAATCATCCCTTTAATATTGGGATAATAAACAAAACATGGGGGGAGTTATGGCAACTGGTACCGTAAAATGGTTCAATAAAACAAAGGGGTTTGGTTTTATTATACCTGATAATGGTGACAAGGATGTTTTTGTTCACATCACGGCTGTTGTAGAATCAGGTTTGAATGAGCTTGTAGAAGGCCAGAAAGTAAGTTTTGAGTCCATAGAAGAACCAAAGGGTTTAAAAGCTACCAATATCTCAGAGTTACCAGATGACGAAGATAATTAGTGATACTTAAAAAAAATTTAATGAATATAATTTGTACTTTTTGGTTATATAAAATTTACTCAGTAACCGTAAAATAATATTCTTTTTAGCAACTGATAAATTAGCTAACTGAAATCAGAGATAATTGAGATCTGTTTTATTTCATTTATGAGCTCTTTGATCTGGTCGCGCCTATCTTTATCGCATTGCCATTCAGCCTTTATAACGATCTTGTGGTCGGGCCTTAGTTTCATTGTATCTTTGTTTGACGCTATATATCTAATTAATTCTGTTGGATTGCTGAAGCTGTTATTCCTAAATGATATAGTAGCCCCCTTTTTACCAGCCTCTATCCTATCAATACCGGAAACTATACAGCCTTGTTTCATATCAACCATATCTAGTAAGTTAAGAACTTCCTGCGGTATTTCTCCAAATCTATCAATCATCTCTTCAGAAAACTCGTCAATTTCTAACTGCGAAGAAAGAGCCCCTATTCTTCTATATAACGCGAGCCTCACTACAAGATCAGTTACGTAGTCGCTAGGTATAAGAACAGGAATACCTAAATCAATTTGAGGGGACCAGCTAGCAGTTTTAAGCCTTTCTGATCCATCAACATTTTTTGCATCTAAAACTGCCTCTTCCAGCATTTGTTGATATAGCTCAACACCCACTTCTTTTATATGACCTGATTGTTCATCACCCAAAAGATTGCCAGCACCGCGAATATCTAAATCGTGGCTCGCTAGAGAAAAACCGGCCCCTAAACCCTCTAGTGATTGCATTACCTCTAATCTGCGCTGAGCTGATTTCGTTAAGTTGTTATTAGATGATAGTGTAAAATATGCATAACCGCGTATTTTAGACCTACCTACTCTACCCCTAAGTTGATATAATTGGGCTAGTCCAAAACGATTAGCCTGATCTACTATCAAAGTATTCACATTTGGCAAATCTAAACCTGACTCTACTATGTTAGTTGCAACCAAAATATCAAAGAGCCCATTCGAAAACTTTGTCATAACTTCTTCTAAGCTCTCTGGACTTATTGCGCCGTGAGCCACACCTATTTTTATCTCAGGTATTAAACTAGTGAGTTCATTCACTAATCTTTTGATATCTTTTATTCGTGGACAAACATAGAAAGTTTGCCCACCCCTATTTAATTCGCGTCTAATCGCCTCTCTAATTACAACTGGATCCTTAGGTGAAATAAAAGTGCGAACAGATAATCTATCAACTGGAGGTGTAGAAATTATACTCAAATCTCTTACCCCGGCCAAAGCTAACTGGAGCGTTCTTGGAATAGGAGTAGCTGTTAAGGTGAGTACATGGACGTTATTTTTAAGCCCTTTTAGTCTCTCTTTATTTGATACACCAAAGCGCTGCTCCTCATCTATGATTAACAAACCCAAACGGTGAAAACTTATATCTTTCGAAAGTAAAGCATGAGTGCCTACTATTATATCTGCCGAACCATCGCGCATTTCCTCTTTTGTATTTTGCGCCACCCTGTGTGGAATCATTCTTGATAACTCTCTTACCACAATTGGGAACTCAGAAAATCGCTTATCAAACAAATTAAAATGCTGTCTAGCTAACAGTGTGGTTGGCACAACTATTGCGACTTGCCTACCTTCCATAGCCACTATAAAAGCCGCCCTCAACGCTATTTCAGTTTTACCAAATCCGACGTCACCACAAATTAAGCGATCCATTGGCTTACCAATTGAGAGGTCAGAAATAACGTCGTCGACAGCAAATGACTGGTCTTTTGTTTCTTCATAAGGAAACCTCGCACAAAAATTTTCGTAAATTTCCTTTTGAGGATAAAACTTTTGTCCAGGCTCTAGTTCTCTAGCTGCTGCCACTGAAATAAGCTGGTCTGCAATCTCTCTAATTCTTTTTTTGAGTTTAGCTTTCTTATCTTGCCAAGAAGCACTTCCAAGTCGGTCCAACCTAGCTAGATTTCCATCATCACCATATTTACTTAGGACTTCTATATTTACTACCGGCAAAAATAATCTATCACCACCGCCATAAGCCAAGGACAAACAATCATGTTTTATCCCAGCAACATTTATTGTTCTGAGTTCTTCAAAGCGACCGATACCATGTTCTGAGTGCACTATCAAATCCCCAGGGGTTAGTGTAGAGGCTTCTTTAATAAAATCTTTTGCCCTACGTTTTTTTCGAACTCCACTATAAAGTCTGTCACCCAAAATATCTTGTTCAGTAATCAGATTTAATTCATCGGAGGAAAATCCATTTTCAAGGGGTAGCTTTACTAAAAACAATAATACTTCTTTATGCTCTTTTATTTTGGCCCAATCTCCTTGAATTTTTTTGGCAGGCAAACTGCTGTCATTAAACATTTTTAACAATCTGTCACATGAAGTAGATGAATGACATGCTATTACTGTTTTTTTTGCTGGCAAATTCTCATCCAGCGCATAATCTCCCACTGACTTAAACACCTTATCACTCGAACTTAATCTATTTTGTGAGAAAACTCTACCTGGTCTGCCACCCTTATCTAAATGTTTGGTATTCAAATTAGACGTAGAAAATGGCATCAACTGTATTTTTTCCCGTCCGTCTATCCATTCTTTTAATTCAGTTGGATTAATATATAAGTGATTTGGGGGTAAAGGATTATAAACCGCATCTACAAGTGAATTTTTAGTCTTCAGACTTTCTAATCTAGCATCATAACAATCCGTAATTAAATCCCATCTATCTTTAAGATTGGCTTCAATCTCGTAATCAAAAACTATTGGTGAATCTTTCAAATAATCGAAAATAGTAGCTAATTGCTGATGAAACAAAGGCATCCAATGCTCCATCCCTATATGAGTCTGACCATTTGAAATAGAGCTATACAATAAATCTTTCTCCTTTGGAGCACCAAACAGCTCCCTATATTTTGACCGAAACTTTGATATTGACTCTTCATCCAAATTAAATTCCCGGGTCGGGTATAAAACTAAACTTTCCACAAACTCGAGAGATCTCTGGTTAGAGGGTGAAAATTGCCTAATATTCTCAATTTCATCACCAAAAAAATCAGCTCTCGCGGGTAATTCTGATCCAGACGGAAAAATATCTACAATGTTTCCTCTTATACAAAAATCCCCTGGCTCAAAGACTGTTGCAACCCTTCTATAACCATTATGACCAAGATAGCGTTCTAATTTATCTCTCGAAACGTGCTCACCTTTTGTCAAAAGTAGCTCGCGATTAGCGTAATATTTTACACTTGGTACCCTTTGTAAAAATGCTGATATAGATATGAGAATCAGACTTTTAGATTTTTGCTCAGGCTTAGATAACTCCATCAATGCAGCCACCCTTTTTGAGATAATATCATTTTTTGGAGAGGATCTATCGAAAGGCAGACAATCCCATGCGGGAAATTCAATTACATTAATGTCAGGTGAGAAAAACTCCATTCCAGCAATTGTTGTAGCAATACGTTTATCGTCCTTTAGAACAAATATTGCAGATCCACTAGACCTAACTAAGTCAGATAAGACTACACAATCATAGCCAGCAGGTACCCCAGAATAAATAATAGTAGGGAGAATAATATTGGTATTACCTAAATCTCGTGTGAGGTCACTGTCCATTTACAAAATCCATTATTTTTTTTAAAAATTGACCATCTAAATGGCAGGGGATGGTATCTCCTGATAGAATCAATTTTAAAAGTAGGTCATCAGACTCATCAAGTATTTTTTCAAACGAATTTAATTCTTCTTTGGACAAGGTATGCAAATACTCTCGAGCAAACCCTCCAAACAGAATATCTGCCTCCTTGGTTCCTCTATAGTTTGCTTTGTAAAGTAAACGTTTTCTATATTCTTCCATTATAAATTCGTTTAAGTGTAATATTATCGATATCATCTTATAAAAGGTTGGATAGCATCTGTCAGCAATCAACAAGTGTTTTAGTAAGGATATTTAATGCGACCAAGCGTTTTAGATAGATTATTTTCTGCAACTACAGAATTAAGCGGGATTGGCCCAAAAATTAGCAAGCTAATTGAGAATATTGCCGGCCCTAATATATTGGATCTAATGTGGCACCTACCAACTGGCATCGTAGACCGGACCTATTCTCCCTTAATTTGCAACGCAGAAAATGGAAAAATTGCCACAGTAGTTGTTCAGATAGAAAAACATATAGCGGGACCAAAAAATCGTCGATTACCTTATAAAATAATCTGTTCCGACGATAGTGGCACCATGACACTGGTATATTTTAATGCTCGAAGAGACTACCTCGAGAGAGTTTTTCCACTGGGAGAGATAAGAGTCGTTAGTGGTACACTGGAGAAATATGACGGAAAATTACAAATCTCCCATCCGGATATTATCGGTAGGATAGACAAACTCGATAATATCAAGGCAATCTTGCCAATATATCCTCTAACACGGGGGTTATCTCAAAACGTAATTGCCACAGGTATAAAGGCAGGGCTTAATCAAATACCAAAGCTAGATGAATGGCTTGACCACGATTTAATTCAAAGGGAAAGGTGGCCAAGTTGGGATGAAGCAATAAAAAGGGCACATAACCCAAAAAATACTGACGATCTTAATCCAAATTCTGGAGCTAGGCAAAGACTAGCCTATGACCAAATACTAGCAAACCAGCTAGCAATTGCACTTGTCCGAAAACAGTTAGTAAAACGAAAAGGCAAAGCCATTTTAGATAGAAAAAACCTTTATGAAAAATTACATAAAAATTTGCCCTTTGCTCTTACAAGATCTCAGACCGCGGCGGTTTCAGATATCCATAGAGATCTCACTTCTAATAACCGTATGCATAGACTACTGCAAGGTGACGTAGGTAGCGGAAAAACAGTGGTTGCTGTCCTTGGACTAGCCCCAATGATTGAGGCTGGAATGCAGGTAGCATTTTTAGCACCGACAGAAATTCTCGCCCGCCAGCATTTTACTAATATAAAAACTATATTAAAGGGTACGGATATCTCAATTACAATTTATACAGGACAAGATAAAGGTCCAGATCGAAAAGTAAAAATACAGGAAATTAGCAATGGAAAAGGACAAATAGTAATAGGTACCCACACCATATTTCAAGAAGGTGTTGCCTTTAAGAACCTAGGCATGGCGATAATTGACGAACAGCACAGATTTGGAGTTCACCAGAGGCTGTCATTTGTTGAGAAAGGTAGGTCTGTCGATCTACTTGTAATGACAGCTACCCCAATACCCAGGACACTTCACTTAACAGTTTATGGTGACATGGATATCAGTCAAATAACAGAAAAACCAAAAGGCCGTATGCCAATTGATACTAGAGTGATGAGTGTCGACAGGTTGGATGAGGTGTTTAATGCCATTGGAAGAGCTCTAGAAAATGGATCTAAAATATTTTGGATATGTCCCCTTATTGAGGATTCTGAAAAAATAGATCTGGCTGCGGCAAAAAAACGCTTCCAAATACTTCAGAAAAGATTTGGCAATTCTGTCGGGTTAATACACGGAAAGATGAATAACTCAGATAAAATTAAAACAATGGATAGTTTTACAACTTCGATAACAAATATTTTAGTATCGACCACTGTAATAGAAGTTGGAATTGATGTGCCTTCGGCTGATATAATTGTTATTGAACATGCTGAGAGGTTTGGATTAGCGCAGTTACATCAACTTCGAGGCCGTGTGGGCAGGGGTAAAAGAAAGTCAAGTTGCTTGCTAGTTTATAGTAAGCCGATAACAGATAATGCAAGACAGAGATTAAATATAATGCGCAAAACCCAAGATGGCTTCGTGATTGCAGAGGAAGATTTACGTATTAGAGGTTCGGGCGATCTTTTAGGAACTCGCCAAAGTGGACTTCCCAATTTTAAACTCGTAGATTATAGTGAGCATAAAAAATTGTTATCTATAGCTAAAGACGATGTAAAACTAGTTTTGAATTCTGATCCTGACTTAAAAACAAAGCGAGGCCAAAACCTTAGAACACTCCTCTATGTTTTCGAAAAGGACTTAGGGGTAAATTTACTAAAGAAATCATAATTCTTTCTTTTATATTTTTTTGCCGTTTTTATTAATTAAAATAGGTGATGGATATTTTTCCCTCAAAACTTCAAGGTGCTCAAAAGTTCTGGACGAAACCCTCGAAATATTTTGTTCCTTCTTAGACCTTCTATCGGGCGGAGTTACTATTCCACCTGAAATAACCATTTTTACCGCCTCCTCCACAGACATTCCAAGTGGGACTACATCGGATTTAGGAACAAATAATAGAAACCCTGAAGTTGGGTTTGGGGTTGTTGGTAAAAATATATTAACCGTTTCCTCCTCAGTTAAATTTTGAACTTCGCCCTTGGTAGTTCCTGTTATAAATCCAATTGCCCATATGCCTCTTCGGGGATATTCAACTAATACAGCTTCTCTAAAGGCATTAGACTGTTGAGCCAAAACTGTTTCAAAAATTTGCTTAATAGCAGAATAAATACTTCTAACAACTGGCATTCTATTTAGGACTCGTTCACCAGTTTGTAACAGCCAGCGACCAATAAGGCCTGCTGTCAAAGCACCTATCAAGGTAACCGCAATCAATAAAACTAGTAAACCTAGACCCGGTATACCAAATGGTAAGTAAGTTTCAGGATTGTAACGGTCTGGTATTAGAGGAGTGATTTTTTCATCAACAAAATCAATAAACCACCAAGATAACAAAGCTGTCAGTCCGAGAGGGGCTGTCACCAAGACCCCCGCCAAGAAATAAGCTCGTAGCCGAGACATTACACCTCTCTTCTTGGCTACCACCCTCTCTTTATTCTTATCTTTCATATTTTTATACCATTAAAACAGAGCATAGATCCCAGCAATAATAAAACTAACCACCTAATTAATTGCACAATCGCTATTATCCAGCTAATACTCCTTCCCAATCGAAAGTACAACCGTTATCAAATAATTGGAGTTTGAAAAACTGCCACAAAATCATCCACTTGAAGGTTATACAAAGTATCCACTAATAGGCGTCGGTGCAGTAGTTTGGAGAAATAACGATATCTTATTAGTAAAGAGAGCTAAACCTCCAAGACTTGGTCAATGGAGTATTCCTGGCGGAAAACAGGAACTTGGTGAAACAATTGAAGAAGCGGTACATAGAGAAATTTTAGAAGAAACCTCTGTGAAAGTAAAGATTGTCGGACTGATTGATGTTGTTGATGCAATAAATTTAGGAAAAAAAGGTGCTGTAGAGTTTCATGCCACCCTTATAGATTATGCTGCACAGTATATTGACGGAAAAGAAATTGCTGGATCAGATGCTAAAGAAGTTGGTTGGTTCGGCGTTGATGAGATAGGACAATTAAATTTGTGGGAAAAAACCAAGCAAATAATTTTTGAATCTAAAAAAATTATGAAAATAAAATATTGAGGTTTTTTAATTATGAAAAATAGTGTTTTAATTTCTATATTTTGTGAAGATCAAACTGGGTTGGTAGCGAATATAACAGGTAGGCTATTTGACCTCGGAATTAATCTAGGAGATACAAATTTTGCAGTCCTCGGCAGTGGAGCTGAATTTACTTCAGTTTGTGAAATACCACCAAATATAAATTTGGATGTCCTCAAAAATGAATTGAAAGAAATTGATCACCTTGTAAATGCTCGTATTGATATTCAACCTTTTACCCTTGAAACTACTCAGGGGTCTGGGAGCAAAATAACGCACATAATTACTATAACTGGTGGTGACCAACCAGGACTCATAGCAAGGTTATGTGAAACTTTTATTGAATATGGTACGAATATTGTAAGAATGTCATCAAAAATATCTATAGATGGACAATATATTATTAGGTTAAATGTAAATATACCCGAAGAACGAGAAAAGACGTGTTTAGCAACAATCGCAAATACTGCCGAGGGAATGCAGTTAACATTTAAAGCAGATAAGACAGATCAAGTTATTTGAAATAACTATATTAGAATAAATTCATTTATTATTAATAATTATAAATCTTATATTAGCATCTAATATGAAGATGGTTGTGTTAGATATTGGGTGACGCATATGTCTGAACGTCAAGAACAAAGAGTTCAAGAGAGATACCATGGCCTTAGTGGTACAGAAAAGGCTGCCATGTTCATGCTATCCTTGGGAACCGAAGGCTCTTCACTTCTTTTTGAGCAAATGGAACACGAGGAAATTAGAGAACTAACTAATGCTATGACTAATCTTGGTCCTATTGAGCCAGGTGTTGTAGAACTTCTATTTATAGAGTTCGCAGACCTTTTATCTTCTACTGGTTCTCTATTGGGAACAGCTGATTCTACTGAGAGATTTCTACTTGGCGCTTTAGATCCAGATAAGGCAGGCGAAATTCTGGATGAAATGAGAGGTCCTGCGGGTCGAACAATTTGGGAAAAGCTATATAATGTTCATGAAGAGACCCTTGCAAATTTTCTAAAGAATGAATATCCCCAAACAGTAGCGGTTGTTCTATCGAGGATCAAATCTGACCACTCTGCAAAGGTCCTGGCAGAGTTACCAGAGAATTTTGCAAATGAGGTAATTATGCGCTTATTACGAATGGATACGGTTCAGCGTGATATTTTGGAGGGAATAGAGAAAACACTGAGAATAGAATTTATGGGAAGTCTTGGACAAACTTCTCGAAAAGATCCACACCAACAAATGGCAGAGATAATTAATAATTTGGATAGCTCAACTGGCGATAGAATACTTACTGCCCTTGAGGATAAAAATGCTGATAGTGCGGAAAAAATCAAAGACCTACTATTCACATTTGAGGATTTGACGGGAGTAGATCCAACTGGCATTCAAGTTCTTATGCGGAATGTCGAAAATGATCAACTAGCTTTGGCACTCAAGGGTGGATCAGATGAAATTAAACAGTTGTTTTTCAGTAACATGTCTGAAAGAGCCTCGAAAATAATGGAAGAGGATATGGAAGCACTTGGCGCAGTTAGAAAAAGAGAGGTCGAAGAAGCTAGATCTGGAATAATGGATGCTGCAAAGTCACTTGCGGAGGGTGGTGAATTAATTCTCCCAGGAGGTGGAGAAGACGATGAATTGATGTACTAGAAATACACTTTTAACTAGTACTTTTTTGCTCTAACTCCACTAAGATTACGAGAATTTTCTATTAAAAGATAATAGACAAAGTCTTTCACTTTGTTATGGTGTCTAACTTAAGTGATTATGTTTTATACTTATTAGAAAATAATTATTGGTAGTGGTGTGAAAAAAAATACCCCTGATTATATGGACCTCGCTGTTCGAGACTCAGTTCCTCGAGAACAGGTCTATTCTATGTGCAGGGAAGAAGCGGAAAGAGGCAATCTTTTAGCTCAATTCAATTTAGCTTCCATGTATTCTAAAGGATTCGGAGTAATAAGAAACCACCAAACTGCTTTTAAATGGTATAGATTATCCGCAAAACAGGGGCATACTGCTGCACAACTAGCTCTAGGTATAAAATATTTTCATGGAGAAGGAACAAAAAAAGACCTAGTATTATCATATACATGGCTTCGCATAGCCGAAAACAACGGACAAGCGGGTGCTAGTAAAATCCAGGGAACAGTGTCACGCATGATGACCCAATCACAAATAAATAAAGCCCGGGATTTAGCTGAAGCAGCGGACGAAAACGGCTATTTAGATGTGTGAGGTATAAACTTATCTTAGTATCATTACAGAGTTATTTGCATATTCCATAACTTTAAATGCCACACTACCCATAAAAAAACGTTTAAGCCCTGTTTTTCCTGTATCCGCTAAAACTATAAATGAATAGCCTAATCCATTATTAATTATTTCCTCCACTGGGTTTCCTACAACTACCAATTTGTTTTTTACACTAACACCTAACCCATTTAGCTTTTTGATACCTTGGCTTACATTTTGATTAGCTTCTTTTTCAGAGTCACCATCCAATGCAACAGACATAATAGAAATATCTGACCCCACGCGCTTTGCAACATCAACTGCCTTTCCCAACATTTCTATGGATCTGTCAGATCCATCAACACACAAGAGCATTCCCT
>PTLG01000071.1 GCA_002937995.1 Alphaproteobacteria bacterium MarineAlpha3_Bin7
TAGGCCTATCTAATGTGTGTATAACATCAAATAACTCAAGAGAGGTTTTCACCTTGTTTGTTTGTAACGAGCCGATTAAGTGTAGTTTGGTATCAGGATATTCCTCTCTAAGAGCGGGCCACTTCATCTGTGATTCTTGAATGCGGTTCTCTGCAAAGTCCTGGTGCCCGGCTTCTAGGGCGGGTCTTATTTTTTCCTCACTAAGCGTCTTGGTTACCGCTAACAAACTGACAGATTGGGCGCTTCGTCCAGACATCTTGCCGTTTTCTTCTATCTTGAAACGGATGGTGTTTAGATTACTTGCAATTTCTTCCGAGGTATTCATATTAATATTAGCAACAATAAAAGTTTTACATGTCAAAAAGTTTAACAAATATAGTGCCTAGGCTCAATTCCCTGGTTGGCACAGCAAACCTACCTCGGTTGCTATTGGTAACCGATGAGACCAGGCTCGCTGACCCCTCTCCTCATATAAGGAAACTGCCCGCTGGATCCGGAGTAATATTCAGACACTACAACTACCCAAACAGAATAGGGTTGGCTAACGCAATTAGCTCTATTTGCAGAGAAAGGGGTTTATGTTTTATTGTATCCGCGGATGCTTCTCTTGCGTTTGAAGTAAATGCGGGGGGGTTACACCTACCAGAACACAAAATCCTTTCTCCTTCGAATGATATTATCAGTTGGATTAAATCAAAACGAGGCATAAGCACCTGCAGCTGTCACTCAAAAAGGGTTTTACATGTCGCTGGAAAATTGGGTGTCAGCGGGGCCTTGGTGTCTCCTGTGTTTCCAACCCTAAGCCACCCAACCTCTGGCGGGCTAGGCCTAAAAACCTTAGCAAGTTTATGTCGCTCTTCCCCCATTCCAGTTTTTGCGCTAGGGGGAATTGATCACAGCTCGGTTAATAGCGTCCTTAATTGTGGTGTTTATGGGTTGGCTGGTATAGGTGCATTCTTAAAACCAGGTGTTTAGATAATGTCCCTTGTTAAATAAATAGACTTGAGAAAATTGAATGAACACACTCCAGATTGACAACGCCCTAGAGTTACTTGAGAACGAGGAGTATGGGCCTGCCAAGGTGGCACTAAAAGGAATATTGGAAGAAAACCCTAACTCTCTATCTGCACTCCTGGGTTTGGGAGACCTGTTTTTTGCCACTTCCGACTACGAAAACGCTGAGAAAACCTACAAGAAGATAATAGAACTTGCGGCAGACAATTCTGACGCTTTTTTTGGGTTGGGTGCGACACTTAGAGTTGTTGAGAGATATTCCGAGGCGATAGACTATTATGAACAAGCTTTTAAATTAGAACCTGAAAGAACAGATGCCTATTGGGAAGTGGCCTATTCTAGAGAAATGGTGAGTGACTTGTCAGGAGCAGAGAGAGACTATAAGAGATGCCTCTTGAACAACCCGAACAACAGCATGGCCCAGCATCTATTAGCAGCGTTAACAGGAAAAAACACCGAAAAAGCGCCGCCAAGGTATGTCAGCGATCTTTTTGATGACTATGCGGCGGTCTTCGATGCAGAGTTAGTTGATGAGCTGAGTTACAACGTTCCCCAGCAGATAAAGGGGGAAATAAAAAATGTTTTATTCAAAGAAAAGACAAAACAATCCCTATTGGACCTGGGGTGTGGCACTGGACTTGTTGGAGAATCATTATACAGCCTAGTTCAAGAGGCAGATGGGGTGGACTTGTCACCCAAAATGTTAGAAGTTGCTCGAGCAAAAAAAGTCTATAATAGGCTTTATGAAACTGATTTTGAAGAATTCCTATTCAACAGAGACCTTGGCAAACAAGAGTATAATATAGTGGTTAGTGGAGATGCTCTGGTTTATTTTGGGAGATTGGATAAAGTTTTTTTGGGAGTAGCTAAAAGGTTATCTAGAGCTGGCTGGTTTTGTTTCAGTCTTGAGGACAATAAAAATCTAGATTATCAGTTACAGCGCTCTGGAAGATACTCTCACTCCTCTAATTATATAAACAAAACCTTGACTGCGAGCGGCTTTGTTCCAACAATTGAAAAATCTATAGTGCCGAGAACGGATGGCGAGGACGATATTATTGGCAAACTTTACCTCTGTAGGAAACATTAGAAAAAACTGGGGCTTATGGATGATAGTGCTCATAGTTGGGTAAAATGAAACAAAAAAGAAAACGGTCCTATACTATTCCCTGCTCCAGCAAATTTGAACTATCGGTCACCACTTTAGCAAAAAGTGAAAAAACAAGTGTCGGTGAGATTGCTAGAGTAGTATTTTTTCTTTTCTCCCCTGAGACGATCGAAGCTTGGGAAGACCCTGGAGACCCAGCCAAGCACGATCGAGAAACAGTTCAAATAAAAACTGGTTCAAATAGCGGTAAAACGATGCGAAGAAAACCAAGAATTCAATTACGTCTTCCAGACGGATACACTAGCGGTCAAATTCGGAAAGCTCTAGATATCGCCATTAAATTAAAAGATAGACATAAGTTCATTGCTAGCAATGCTATGCCCGCTTTATTCTCTGAATTCTGGGAAAAGCCAGAAACCATACAAAAGGAGTTGAAAACACTAAAGAGAGTTGTCTCTAAGCTCTTGTTCACTCCAATAGAGGATGGGGTAAAAACCAGGGACGACGCTTTATACATTTTTGGGTTTTCCAGCAAAAACACTCCTCCCCAAATTAGTGTTTCACGGAGGTATAAAGAACTAGCAAGCATCTATCACCCAGACACCGCCCTTGGATCCCACTCTCGCATGACCCAGATCAATCAGGCCTATCAGATTTTAAAAAATTAGTCTTTAAACAAACAAAAGGGGGAGCGATTTCTCGCTCCCCAATTCTTATTGTGCATTATCAAGCTGCTTAGAAAGCTACTTTAACTTGCCCGATAAGCGCCCAGCCATTGTTGTTGTTAGTGGCTGTATTTGTTGCGTCAGTGTGGTCAACCTGGTAAAGACCCACACTACCTGTGACACCTGGGCCAATAGCCGTAGATGCTCCAAGTGACATTGATGTTTCCTCGTCATCCTGACCAGCAGCTAAATCTGATTTAGAATTAAAGTAGGCTACACCAACTGTATAGGCTCCAACCTTGTGGCTAATACCGACATCAAACGAGTCACCTGCATCAGAATCAGTGGTTCCAGCTTTACTAGCACCAATAGTCACCTGCCTGCTTCCGACGTTGTCTTGTCTCGCCATAGATGCACCAATCTTCGTAGCACCCATTGTTACGTTGAAACCACCTCTGACAAATTCTCGAGTGCCAGCTGCATCACCAATGAACTTACCATGTGCAAGGTCAAGTTTAAAGGACTTGGCAGAGTATTGAAGACCAATATCATAGGACTGTACGGTTGTACCAGCGGTACCACCAACAGCTGCTAATGCGTTGTCATTGGCGTCACTGTTGAGCCAAGATGCACCGAAACGAAGGCCGTTAAAAATTGGCGAAATGTATGCAATTTTAACACGATCGTTACCGGCACCCATATGTGTATTACCGTTTCTAACAGTAACCGCAGCTGGAACACTGATAAAGTTGTTCAAATCAGGCGTATCCAAACGATATGGACCTGTATAAACAGCTGTGTTTCTCAAAACGGCCGTAGCAAACGCTGTCGAACCGACACGTACATCACCGAATCCACCTGTTAATTTCATGTATGATTCGTCGATAACGCCAGCTCCAACTTGGTCTGCTTCCATCTGGATAATAACATCCACTCGAGTACCATTATCAAGCTTTGTATTTCCACGGAAATAAACCTCAGAGTCCATAATCAGGTTAAAGGAATCACGCTCTGTTTGGCCTAACCCGTTATTTGGTGCAACTTCAAAACTTCCGTCGTTGTCTACAAAACCAGCGGTCATAGACATAAAACCGCCTAAGCCTAATTTGACCTTCGCTGAAGCGGGGGCAGCAACTAACATTCCTGCCGCAACCAAAGCTGAGGTCGACATTAAAATTTTCTTCATTTAAAACCTCCTAAAAAATGTTCCCGAATTTTGCGCGCATTACAGTAAGCTCTGTTCGAGAATTAACGATCCCCCATTATTGAAGGAATTTTGCCTTTAGGTCAACAATCATGTGACTATTTTGTATCAATATTTGTGTGAAGGTGACAAAAATGGCACACTGGTGATTTGTAAAAAATTTTGGTTTTAGAAAATCCTAAAGTCTCCAATTTGTCTACAAACACTTAGAAAGAGCTTTTAGTAACACAGGACGAGGTTTAATATGGCGTTTTGGCAAAACTATGGTATATGTGCGTTGGGCAGAAATGGGTTTTAAAAATGTTGTTTTTTAAAGTGGGGAATAAGTTGAAAAGGTGTTCGGTTTTTTTTGTTGTTTTATTGTTGGTTAGTTGTGGCGGCGAGGTGCCTAACCTTATAACAGAAGGGGACCAGCAGATCCCCGTGGACCTTGACAAAAGAGAAACCATATTTGGTACGGGTGAAGAGAGCGGGATATGGTTTAATGACACAGGGCCGCCTTCCTCCGAAGGTGGAAGCGGTATTGGGGTTAACGCATTCCTCTGGAGAGCGTCATTAGATGTGGTTTCTTCCTTACCAATAGCGTCTGCTGACCCATTTGGTGGAGTTATTATTACTGACTGGTATTCTCCGCCGCAAGCGCCAAAAGAGAGGCTAAAGTTAAATGTTTTTATCCTTGGAAGGGCTCTTAGGGCCGACGGCATAAGAACTACTGTTTTTAAACAGGTTCAAGGCCCCAGTGGCACTTGGGCGACCGCGCCTGTCACAGAAGGAACTTCAAACAAGATAGAATTGTCCATTTTAACCCGCGCACGGCAATTTAGGTCAGAAGCATTACAATGATTGTAGGAAAACTAAAGCACAAATACCACGCCACAAACTAAACACTGAAGGCCTCAGTTAAGCTGCAAGCAGGAAAAACATGAGTCGCTATAATTTTAAAGCTACAGAAAAAAAATGGCAAAAAACTTGGGAAGAAAAAAGGTGTTTTCACGTAGAACCCGACCCAAAAAAAGAAAAATATTACGTTTTGGAAATGTTTCCCTACCCATCAGGTAGAATTCATATGGGCCATGTTCGCAATTACACCCTAGGCGACGTAGTGTCGAGATACAAAAAAGCTATTGGTTTCAATGTTTTACACCCCATGGGCTGGGACGCTTTTGGGTTGCCAGCGGAAAATGCGGCCCTGGCTAACAATATCGCACCAGCTAAATGGACCGCGGAAAATATAAGAACCATGAAACAACAGCTTAAGGGTATGGGTCTTTCTTATGACTGGACTAGGGAAATTTCAACATGTGATCCAGAATATTATAAACACGAACAAAAAATGTTTTTGGACTTCATGGATGCGGACCTAGCCTATAGAAAACAGTCTTGGGTGAACTGGGATCCGGTGGAAAAAACTGTTCTTGCTAATGAGCAGGTTATTGACGGGAAAGGTTGGAGATCTGGTGCGCAGATTGAGAAGAAAAGACTATCCCAATGGTTCTTAAAAATTAGCAAGTATTCTGAAGAACTTTTAACTGATATAAAAAAGCTTACCAAGTGGCCGGATCGTGTTCGAACCATGCAAGAAAACTGGATTGGCAGGTCCGAAGGGCTTAAAATTGACTTTCCTGTAGTAAGCTCAGATGAAAAAATAGAGGTTTTTTCAACCCGTCCAGACACACTTTTTGGCGCAACTTTTTGTGCCTTATCCCCCACCCATCCCATGTCAGAAAAACTTGCTTTAAAGGACCCTGAAATTGCCAAGTTTGTCGATGAATGCAATCGCATTGGGACGAGTGAGGCGGCCATTGAAACTGCTGAGAAAGTTGGAATACTCACGCCGCTAGAGGTGGAACATCCTCTAATAGAGGGGAAAAAACTGCCCGTTTTTATAGCCAATTTTGTATTAATGGAATATGGAACGGGCGCTATTTTTGGTTGCCCAGCCCACGATCAAAGAGATTTTGAGTTTGCTATAAAATATGGTATTGAAATAATCCAAGTAGTTAAGCCCAAGTCCCCCACTGTTTTGAAACTGCCGCTATCTGAGGCATATTCTGGGCAAGGCGTTTTAATAAACTCTGGTTTTCTTGACGGCTTAGATATTGAGGGGGCAAAAAAACAGGTTGCTGAAAAATTAATAGCATCTGGATCTGCCAAGAAAGAGATCAATTTTAGACTAAGAGACTGGGGTGTTTCCAGGCAGCGGTATTGGGGGTGTCCAATACCTGTAATCAACTGTGACGATTGTGGGATCGTTAAGGTGCCAGAAAGCCAGCTACCCGTCACGCTCCCTGAAGATATCGAGTTTAAAAAAACCAGCAATCCGTTGGTTAACCACCCAAACTGGAAAAACGTTAGTTGTCCCAATTGTGCAAAACCCGCCACCCGGGAAACCGATACTTTTGATACTTTTTTTGAATCCTCATGGTATTTTGCGCGCTTCTGTTGTCCCGATTCTAGCAAACCCCTGGATTTAGGTTCGTTAAAATATTGGATGCCGGTTGATCAGTACATTGGCGGTATTGAACATGCCGTCCTACACCTCCTTTATTCCCGCTTTTTTACCAGAGCCCTTAAAGAGTGTGGCCACATTGAAATTTCAGAGCCTTTCACAGGTCTGATGACGCAGGGAATGGTTTGCCACGAAACCTATCAAGACAAAGCTGGGGCGTGGCTTTTCCCAGATGAAGTCCATAAGGGGCCTACGGGCAAGTGGGAAAAGGACGATGGCTCTAGCGTTGAAGTTGGGCGATCCCAAAAAATGAGTAAATCTAAGAAAAATGTCGTAGACCCTGAGAAAATTATTAACGAATATGGGGCAGACACCGCCAGACTTTTTATGTTATCAGACAGCCCGCCCGACCGGGACCTAGAATGGACTGATTCTGGTGTTGAGGGTGCATGGAGATACATAAACAAATTATGGAAAATGGTTTCTGAGCCACATTTAGACATAAATCAAAGACTTGAATCAGAACCAGACATAAAAGACAGTGTTTTAAAAAACACACTTAAAAGCATTCATAAAACAATAAACAATGTCAGCAAAGAACTCGAGAGCTTTCACTTTAATAAAGCTGTAGCACTAATAAGAGAATTAACAAATGAACTTGAGTCTATAGACCCGGACAAACCAGACGCATCCTTTGTCTACAGGAAAGGGATTGAAACAGCCACTTTGTTAATTGCCCCTATGCTGCCTCACTTGGCGGAAGAAATGTGGGAAAAACTTGGAGCCGACCATCTCGTTTTAGATACCCCTTGGCCTAGTTACGAGCCAGCCTTACTAGAGGATCACACCTGTACAATAGTAGTCCAAATAAACGGTAAAATAAGAGGCTCTATGGAACTACCTATTGATTTGCCAGAAGCAGAAGTACAAACTATAGCAATGAAGATTGAAAATGTGCAAAAATTATTAGATAATAAGACGGTTCAAAAGATGATCTTTGTTCCTAACAAAATAGTGAATTTCGTTGTCTAATTTATTTAAAATCAGTTTTTGTCTTTTTTTTAGCCTGCTTTGTAGTTGTGGATTTACACCTTCGCACGTAACCCCCAACTCAGGAGCCCTATCGAGAGCGAGCTATCCCGTCGAAGTGGTTTTTATAGAAAACAGGTCAGGACAACAGCTGAGAAACCATCTTTTAGATTTGATTAACCCGAATGGGGAGCAAACGGCTTCCCACACACTAAGCGTTGTTCTGAGAGAAAGCCAACAAGATCTATCAATCAAGAAGTCTGCCATTTCCACCCGCGCGAGATTGACTATAATTGCAGATTTTAGCCTTGCTGGAAACGGTAAATCTTTTTCTGGCATAGCCAAAGTGACCACAGGCTATAACCTTTTTAAATCAGAGTATGCGACTATGGTTGCAGAACAAAATGCGAGAAGCAGTGGCGTGACCTTTATTGCAAATGAAATTGCTAATAGAGTAATTAGTCACCTCAACCACCAAGCCCCTTCGGCCAGATAATTATGAAAATAACAACAAAAGACTTGCCTTCTTTTGTTCAAAATCCGCCACCCGGTCTTAGGGTTGTCTTGGTTTATGGAGAAGATTCAGGACAGGTAAAAGAGCTAGTAAAAACCATATCAAATAACGTCATTGAAAATTTGGATGATCCCTTTGCTCTTAAGACTATTAACGTTGGTAATACAGATGAAAATTCTGCCTCTTTGTATGACGAAGTAAACTCCCAAAGTTTGAGTTTGAGTAAAACCGTGGTATCCGCCAAAATTGGCTCAGAAAACATTTCTGACGAACTTAAAGCTATTATAGAGGGCCCAATTCCTGCATCTTTGCTGGTTTTGGGAGGTGAATATTTACCACCGAAGTCTCCTGTAAGGCAGATTTTGGAGAAATCACCCCTGGCTGCTGTAATACCTTGCTATCAAGATACTGAACGCTCCATATTAGGTTTAGTAAGGGCTGCAGCCCGAGAGGAAAACGTGAAGGTTTCTAAGGACGCAGAGGAGTATTTGGTAAATCGCCTAGGGGCTGATCGCCTTGTTACTAGGCAGGAAATTGAAAAACTCATGCTTTTCGCCAAAAAAGCCCAAAAAGTGTCTGTAGATGATGCAAGATGTTTGCTAGAGGACAGCGGTGCGATGTCGGTAGACGAGCTGGTCTATGCCGTCACAGACGGAAACTACAAAAAAACATCTCTTTATGCGAATAGAGCTGCTGAGGAAGGAGTGTCTAGCATTGTTATTATAAGAGCAATCCAAAGACATTTATACCGCCTATACCAGGTAAGTCAGGCTGTGCAATCTGGAAAAAACATAGCTGACGCGATGGACAACTTGAAACCACGTGTTTTTTTTACCTTTAAGGCTAGGTTCCAAAAACAACTTGGTATATGGACCCCTAGCCTTCTTGAAGGGGCCTTAGATCTGTTGCTTAAAACAGAAATAAGCTGCAAAACCGGCCAGATGCCAGAAAGGGCTGTATTTGAGCGCTGTTTATTCAGAACCGCTCAATTACCCAAAAGAGGTTAAAGACTTCCTGGTTGTTTGCCCCTTAACACAAAAAGCACTTCATCCAGCTGCTCCAGAGAGCTGTAATTTATTGTTATTTTTCCAGACTCTCCTGAATTTCTAATTGAAACGCGCAAACCCAATACATTTGTCAGATCTTGCTCTAACTCTAAGGTGTTAGGGTCCTTTTGCTCTCCCCCGGCTTGTCGGACATTATTTTTGGGCTTGACCAGGGCTTCTGTTTGCCTAACGTTAAGCTCCCTGGAAACAACTTGCTGTAACAACTTCTCGGGTTTTTTTGCACCCAACAAAGCCCTTCCGTGGCCCGCACTTATGGCCCCTTTTTTGATCGCCACTAAAACTTTCTCTGGTAAATTGAGAAGCCTTATCGTATTGGCAATGTGGCTGCGACTCTTTCCAATAATATCAGCCAACCCTTGATGAGAGTGATAATACTCCTTAATTAATCTCTGATAACCAGCCGCCTCCTCCAAGGGGTTTAAGTCAGATCTTTGAAGGTTTTCAACCAGCGCTATTTGCAAAACCCTGGAGTCGTCGAGATCTCGGATAACAATTGGCACCGTATGCTTTTGGGCCAACTGCGCCGCTCTCCAGCGTCGCTCTCCCGCAACTATTTCCCACTTTCTTTTGTTTTCTGGGCTTCTTCTAACCAAGATAGGTTGAATAATTCCATTTGTTTTTATAGACTCGGACAAGGCCGCTAGCTGATCCGCATCAAACTCTAGGCGGGGCTGCAAGCTACTGGGCACAACATCTTCTATTGGAACGTCTGCCGATTTTAAATTGTAGTCGCCTAAAACACCCTCCCCATTTTTGGGTCCGTCGCCTACATCACCAAAAAGAGAGGCCAACCCTCTCCCAAGATTCTTTCTAGCTTTATCAACTGCCATTTATACTGCTACCCCCGGTTGTTCTCTTTTCAGAACCTCACTTGCCAAATGTATATAGGCCTGCGAACCTGCACACGAGGTATCGTAGAGCAGAACAGGTTTTCCAAATGAAGGGGCCTCAGAAACCCTAACATTTCTTGGTATTACGGTCTCATAAACCTTGTCCCCGAAATGGCCTCTAACCTCTAATTCTACCGAGTCCGATAAATTGTTCCGCCTATCAAACATAGTAAGAACTATTCCCTGTATCTTAAGGGCTGGGTTGTAAGAAGCCCTGACCCTCTCTATCGTTTTAACTAAATGACTTACCCCCTCTAGGGCATAAAACTCGCACTGTAACGGAACCAACACAGATTGGGCAGCTGTCAGACCGTTTAGGGTCAGCAAGCCCAATGTAGGAGGACAATCTATGAGGACAAAATCAAAGCCCGACACACCGCCGTCCAGTGCCTGTTTAAGCTGATACACCCTGTCATCCAAACCTATTAACTCTACCTCCGCGCCAGCAAGGTCCAGACCAGACGGAATCAATGACATGCCTGGAATATCCGTGGTTACCACCACAGACTCAAAGCCCGCCCCCCCGATCAGCAAATGATATATATTTTCTTCTCTGTCAGATGAACCAATCCCAAGCCCAGTGGAAGCATTGCCTTGGGGGTCCAGGTCTACGACTAGCACCCGCTTTTGCACCGCGGCAAGCGCTGTTGCTAAATTAATTGCCGTAGTGGTCTTTCCCACGCCACCCTTTTGATTTGCTATTGCAATTATTTTATGTTTCTCACCCAACTTCATTCCCCTAAGGGCTGCTGTTTTGCAACCCCAGCTTGCTAATTGCTAATATTTTTCCCTCAACACTGGTAATGCTGGTAAGCTGTTCGATTTCCATACTCCAACTATTTTTTACCTCCGTCAATTCCTGATCCAAGTTTTTTCCTTTCCAGAAAAAACACCTTCCGTCTTCAGAAATTAACGGCTGGCTATATCCTATTAGTGTCTTTACCGACGCCAGTGCTCGGCTAGTTACGAATTTAGCCCGCTCTTCTGGCTTATAACACTCTACTCGAGAATTAACTACCTTAACAGTCAAACCCAGGGTTCGGGAAACGTGGGACAGAAACAGACACTTTTTTTTACTGGATTCAATCAAGCTAACCCGCCTACAGCCCAGGATAGCTAGAACCATACCTGGGAAGCCCGCACCACTCCCCAAGTCAAAAAGCGGGCCATCTTCTAGATCTACTAGACTGCATATCTGAGCAGAATCAAGAACATGCCTGTTCCAAACCTCGCTTAACGACCTCGCCCCCACCAGATTGGTGCTTCGGTTCCAAAGTCGCAACAGTTCAAGATAGGCGTCAAGCTGCTTAATTGTTTCACGTGAAACACCAATATCGACCAGTGTCTTTTTTGCTGCAACTTCGGTTTTCATATCTGTTTCACGTGAAACATTTGGGAACCTATAGGGGCGGGGTGTCCGCGTCCCGCTTGACGTAGACAAGGAGCGCCACAAGCGCCGCCGGTGTAACGCCCGCGATGCGAGCCGCAGCACCTAAGGTTTCCGGTCGACTGTGACTAAATTTTAGCCGAATTTCAGTAGAAAGCCCGCCTATGGCTGCATAATCCAGATCTTCTGGCAACCGAAGCCCCTCATCTTTCTTGAAGGACCTGATAT
>PTLG01000072.1 GCA_002937995.1 Alphaproteobacteria bacterium MarineAlpha3_Bin7
TGCTTGGATCAAAAAGAGTAGTGCCAATAGCAGTAACCATACCAATAACGCCAAAAGCATTACCTGTTCGGGCGCTGTCCGGGGAACTTAAACCCCTTAATGCAAGTATAAAACAGATAGCGGAGACCAAATATGCGATACCCTTAACACTCTCATCCATGGCTAACCCCTAAGTATTACTTTTCTTTTTAAACATCTGGAGCATTCTTTGTGTGACAATAAAACCGCCAAAAATATTTATTGAGGCAAGTACTACAGCTAAAAATCCCATTACCTTTGAAAAACTTATATCTACTGGACCTGCGGCAATTAATGCGCCCACTATGATTACAGAGGAAATAGCGTTAGTAACACTCATTAATGGAGAGTGTAATGCTGGGGTAACACTCCAAACAACATAAAACCCGATGAAGACAGCAAGAACAAAAACTGTTACAAGAAACACGAAGGGCTCTTGAGAACTTGCCACTATTGCCGAAGTATTAACGATCTTATCTACACTCAATATAATTCTCCTACTTTGTTAATGAAGGGTGAACCAACACTCCATCCTTACACACCAAACTCCCCTTAATTATTTCATCTTGCCAGTCTATGTTTAGAGTACCTTTTTCTGAGTCTAAAAGTGGCAATAAAAAATTCAGTAAATTCTTTGAAAATAGAGTACTAGCATCTTCAGCCAGTCTGCTCGGCAAATTATTATAGCCAATTATTGAAACCCCTGAGTGTTTTACTAAGTCTCCTGATTTCGTTAATTCACAGTTACCTCCAGCCTCTGCTGCAAGATCAACAATTACAGAACCCATTGGCATACTTTCCACCATATCTCGCGTAATCAGGGTTGGTGCTTTCTTTCCTGGCACTAGGGCGGTTGTAATCACAACATCCTGCTTTTGTATATGCGATGCTACTACCAATTTCTGCTTCTCGAAATATTCTGGCGGCATTTCTTTTGCATAGCCTCCTTCAGTTTGTGCATCTTTCTCAATTTCTGGATCTACCTCAAGAAACTTACCACCCAAACTTTCAACCTGTTCTTTTGTAGCTGGCCTAACATCAGTCGCTGTTACAATTGCTCCCATACGCTTAGCTGTAGCTATAGCTTGCAAACCTGCCACACCTACTCCCATGATAAATACTTTGGCTGGAGCAACGGTACCTGCTGCCGTCATCATCATTGGAAAGGCTCGTCCCATCTCAACACTGGCCTCAAGCACAGCCTTGTAGCCCGCCAAATTACTCTGAGAAGACAGCACATCCATAGATTGCGCTCGGGTTATCCGTGGCAGCAATTCTAAGCCAAATGCTGTCACCCCCGTTTTAGCAATACTCTCCATTAATTCTAAATCCGATAAGGCTGACATATGGCCTATAAGGATAGAGTCTTTCTTCAACAGTGAAATTTCGTCTAAGTCCTCAGACTGACAAGGCGGGCGAATCTTAAACAGAACATCAGCCTGCTCATAAACTGCTCTACCCGTATCTAAAACTGTTGCACCAAACTCCAAAAACAAATCATCACTAAATGACGCACCTAATCCTGCCCCACTCTCAATCAGTATATCAATATTTTGTGACCGCAACTTTTTTATGGTGTCTGGAGATACGGCAACTCTTGCTTCGTTTACCTGTCTTTCCTTTGGAATTCCTATTTTCATTATGTCCTCATGCACTTTCGGAAAGATCTAAACATCAAGAGACGACATCGCATAATCGACGCCACTTTCCAAGCAAAAATTGTCCTGTATTAGCTTAAAGATGGAGCCTTTTCAATATTAATTAAATTTAATTCCTGCAAATTTTAGGGCCTGAGTCTGACGTTTTTGTACTTCTTTTTCATTAAAATCATTTATTAGCTCATGAAACAAATCATGCCAATTAATTTCTGCCTCTAGATGAGTAAAAACCGAACCAAGTCCAACTGCCGCCCGATCCATTAGCACAAACTCTGGAGGAGGTGCTATCCCACCTATCTTGTTTAACTCTTTTCTAACTTCTAAAGCTACTTCGGCACCATAGTGACGACTTTTTGAATCTTGGATGGGACGTATCCTATCATCCAACAAAGGTGCATATACGAACTTTGCCCACATATTAAGAACCTCAATAAGTTCCTGACTCAGTTCCTGAAAACCCCACGTTTCATATGCACTTATCGCTAGATCCATATCATCATTTTTTAAGGCTGAATATAAATCAATAACACCTCTAACAAATCCTGGTCGAAAGACCCTAACACATCCAAAATCTAATAAGTTAATACTGTTATCTTTTCTCACAGTATAATTGCCTAGATGTGGATCCCCATGTATAATTCCATAATAATAAAATGGTACATACCAAGCTCTAAACATACTAAGTGCTATCTGGTTCCTAGTCTCAAGACTTGGCTCTCGTTTTACAACCGAAAGTAATGGCTCACCTTCTAACCAAGTCATTGTAAGCAAACGCTTAGTGCTAAGCTTACTGATTGGTTTAGGTACGTGGACAGTGACTTCATTTTTTAACATAAAATTATATAAAGTCATATGCGATGTCTCTAGCTCGTAATCCAACTCTTCCCAAAGGCGCTGAGCTAACTCATCATAAATTCTCTCAGGATTGATAGCTTTATCGTAACGTTTATAAATAGAAAAAATTAACTTCAGTTGGCGCAAATCTGATCTTACAACAGAATCCATTTCTGGATATTGCAATTTACAAGCAACATCTTCTCCATCTAGACTAACACCTTTGTGAACCTGACCGAGCGAAGCTGCTGAACTTGCTTCTTTAGAAAATTCTTTAAATTTTGCTGACCAGTTATCTCCCAATTCTGTGGTCATCCTACGTTTAACAAAGGGCCAACCCATTGAGGGTGCGTTTGCTTGTAACTCGGCCAGCTGAGAAGAATATTCCTCTGGTAAAGCATTTGGTATTGTCGAAAGAATTTGCGCTACTTTCATTAAAGGGCCTTTTAACCCACCCAAAGCCTCTTTTAGATCAGTAGCGTGAACTAGTTTATCAAATTTTAGCCCTAAATATTTTTCTCCAGCTACCCGAGCGGCGACACCACCAACTGCCACTCCGACCTTAGCTAGCCTTCTTGCAGTTGTTCCTAGATCTTTATTATCACTCACTATTTACTCCTATGGACGCCTGTTATAGATATTCTTCTAATTCCGTGATGCAATCATTTATTGTTTCTAGGCCATTTTTCCATAAAGTTGGCTTGGAAGCATCTAGGTCAAACATATTTATGAATTCACTATAAGTGATAGCCCCTCCTGCCATTAGAAAATTTTTATATTTTTTTCTAAATCTATCTTTATCGTTACCAAAAACCTTAAAAAGCGAATTGACCATGCAGGACGAGTGAGCATAAGAGTAGGCATAAAATGGTGAGTGAAAAAAATGCGGAATATAACTCCAATAATTACTATATTCCGAATCTAACCTAAAGGAGGGGCCGAGACTAGCTTGTTGGGTTTCCATCCATAGTTGACCAATCCTCTCTACGTTGAGTGCGCCCTCCCTTCCCTCACTATGTATCTTAGTCTCGAACTGATGAAATGCCGTTTGCCGACAAATATTGTTCAACAGGTTTTCTACCCTATTGGCTAACATATTATGTCTCTCTATTCCAGGCTCTAAACTGTATAATAAAGATTGAAAAACCAGACTTTCACCAAAGGAAGAAGCAGTTTCGGCCAATATAGTAGATGGTTGCGACATTAAGAACCCTCTATCCCAGGATAATACTCGATGAATACCGTGACCTATCTCATGTGCACAGGTGAGGACGTCCTCCACACCACCTTTATAATTTAAAAGGATATAAGGTTGCGGACCAGCAATTGAAGGGGAACACAGAGATCCGTTATACTTTGCAGTTCTAGGCGCAGCATCAATCCTATTACTAACAAATAATTGAGAAGCTATCTTTCCCAAATCTGGATCAAAAGACTGATATGCTTCTACGATAATTGTTTTTGCTGTCTCCCAAGTTATATAAGAAGTAGTTGATTCAGGTAAAGGAGCGTTCCTATCCCAATAATTAAGAAAGTTTAACCCCATTCTTTTGGCCTTATAAGCATAATATCGATGAGATGTGGCCTCATAATTGTCACTAATTGTAGAAATCATACTCTCCACAACATCATCATTGATTTCATTTTCTAAATTACGTGCCGAGACGGGATGGCTAAATCCTCTCAGTTCATCTTCGATCTGTTTATCCTTAATTATAACGTTTAGAAGTTGAGAAGTTAACTGGATGTTGTTTTCAAGACCCTTTGCAAAGACTTTCGAGGCAGTCTTACGAATCCTTTTATTGTTACTTCCAAGTTTACCCAAAATTTTACTTAATGTAAGCACTTCACCATCCAAATCAAATCGGATATTCGCAAGTGCCTCATCAAATAAACGACCGTAAAATTCTGTCCCTACTAAATCCTTTTTATGCAAGATTATTTCTATTTCCTCTTTTAGAAAAAAGTCTCGGGCTATTCTAAGTTTATCGAACCATTTTTGATAAGATTTTAGTGGTAGACTGGCTAAATACTGAAAATATTGTTTGTCATCAATTAAAGATACCTCTAACTCAAAAAAGGTTAATAAAGAGGACAATCGATTTAACTCTTCAGACGTATTTTGCCAAAAACTTAATAACGTATGATCACTTGTTTTTTTTAGTCGCATTAAATCGCAGAAACTTCTCACTTTAATTGATAAGGCGTTTATAGCCTCATATTCTGTTAAAGCCGTATAAAATTGGTCATTATCCAATTTACAGACATTTCCCTTATAGCTATTCATAAATTTTTGTGTTTTAAATGAAATAACCTTTAGATCTCTGCCAATTTTAGGATCAGAGGTGCCAATATATAGCATACCTAGGTCCCATTCAGGTGGTTTTAATTTTACTTCCATTGCTTAGCATTCTACAACTTAGGTATGTGAGTTAGCATTAAGGTTAAATTAGCTTGAAGGTGGACTTATCAAAGCACATTATAGTGTCAAAGTTCATTATAAAATAAGAATGTTGTGTTGAAAAATACGAGTTTCATTTTTTAAAACAATAGGCGGAGGTAAAAACAATGGCAGAATGGAAAAATCTGGTTTCAATGTTCTATTCGCAAGCAGATAGGATGGGAGAAAAACCGTTTATTTGGTCAAAGGTTGACGGATCATATAAGAGTTTGTCGTGGAAAGAAGCCGCCTATCAAATAACAACACTCTCTTCTAGTTTAAAGAATCTAGGAATACAGAGTGGAGACAGAGTATTTTTGTGTGCCGAAAGTCGGCCGGAGTGGATTATTTCAAATATTGCCATAATGGCTTTGGGTGGAATAACCGTACCCGCATATACAACCAATACTGTAGAAGATCATCATCATATTTTATCTGATAGCGGGTCAAAAATAGCTATTGTCTCAAAATCTACACTCGCCAATAGAATAATTACTGCTGCTAATAAAACCGATACCGTTGAAACTGTCATTGTCATGGAACCGCTAGAGGGCGAGGACTCTGGCAACATCCAAATGGTTAATTGGGCAGATGCCATGAAACCTCATTCTGACTTATCAAGTAACATTGATGAACGAATTTCTGGTATTAGCAGAGATGATACAGCTGTAATAATTTATACGTCAGGAACCGGTGGCGCGCCTAAAGGAGTAATGCTAGCCCACAAATCTATTATTCATAACTGTGTAGCTGCTCGTAATTTATTAACCAGTTTTGGCCTGGAGGATGAAGTATTTTTATCTTTCCTCCCACTCTCTCATTCATATGAATATACAGGAGGCCAATTTTTCCCAATATCAATTGGAGCCCAAGTTTATTTTGCTGAAGGCGTCGAACAACTGAGAACTAATTTAACAGAGGCTAAACCAACGCTTATGACAGCGGTACCCCGACTATATGAAAGTATGCATGCCAGGATTGTTAGGGGGGTAGACCAGGCAGGCGGTTTGAAGGCCAAACTATTCAAACTGGCTTTAACGCTTGGTGAGAAAAAGTTAGATGAGAACAACAAACTAACCTTTATTGAAAAACTATTGGATTCAGTTGTAGAGAAACTAGTAAGAAAAAAGGTGAGAAATACGTTTGGTGGAAGGCTTAAGGCCCTCGTTTCAGGAGGTGCACCCCTAAATTTGGATATCGGTATTTTCTTTTCAGCACTGGGTTTAAAATTATTGCAAGGCTATGGACAGACAGAGTCGGCACCGATAATTAGTGCAAACCCGCCAGAAAAAATTAAACTTCACTCTGTTGGCCCGCCAGTTTCCAATACTGAAGTTAAGATTGCAGATGACGGGGAAATATTGGTAAGAGGTGATTTAGTTATGCAAGGATACTGGCGTAATGAAACGGCCACAAAAGAGGCTATTAAAGATGGTTGGTTACATACAGGAGATGTAGGCAAGATTGACTCTGATGGGTATATTGAAATTACAGATAGGAAAAAAGATATAATTGTAAATTCAGGTGGTGATAATGTTTCACCACAAAGAGTTGAAGGTTTTCTGACTCTTCAGCCAGAAATTGAACAAGCAATCGTTTACGGGGATAAGCGACCTCACTTAGTGGCGCTGCTGGTTCCTGGTGTTGAACATGCAACAGATTGGGCACACAAAAATGGCTTATCAGATAACCTATCTGATTTAATCGAAAACAAGGAATTTATAAAGACCTTAGATTCTGCGGTAGCTCGTGTTAACTCTGAGCTTGGGGTAATTGAACAAGTACGGAGGTTTGCCCTAACTTCGGAGTCATTTTCTGTTGAAAATGAACAGATGACGCCTACTTTGAAAGTAAGACGTCATGTAATAGGGCAAATTTATAAGGAAAAATTTGAGTCAATGTATAACTGAATTGGATTCACTTTATAGTAATACTGGAATTAATAGTTTTTAAACATCATAATATTCTCTATACCATTCTATAAACAAAGGAATACCCTCAGATATATCAATTTTAGAAGAAAACCCAAATGCCCTCTCGGCTGAACTTGAATCTGCGCAAGTTTCTAACACTTCTCCTGGTTGCTGCGGTACAAAATCGATAATTGCATCCTTACCCAATTCTTTCTCAATTATTTTTATGAATTCCATAAGGTTTTCCCCATTATTATTCCCAATATTGTATACCGAAAAGGGAACTGCCATTTTATTTGGTTTCGGCGGCTCAAACGTACAAGCAACCACCCCGTTAACAATATCATCAATATAAGTGAAGTCTCTGACCATTTCTCCATTGTTAAAAACTCTTATGGTTTTGCCCTCCAATATCTTCTTGGTAAAACTGAAAGCGGCCATATCTGGTCGTCCCCAAGGCCCATAAACAGTAAAAAATCTAAGACAAGTTATGGGTATGTTATATAAATGAGAATAACAATGACACATAAGTTCTCCGCTCATTTTTGTAGCTGCATAAAATGAAATAGGCCTATCAGTGAACTGATCGGTATTGTAGGGCAATTCTCTAATACCACCATAGACTGAGGATGAGCTGGCAAAGATAAAGTGCCTAAGCTTTTTAAATTTTTTTACTAGTTCCAATATATTCAAAAGGCCCTTTAAATTAGAATTCTCATAAATAAATGGGTCCTTAAGTGAGTGCCTGACGCCAGCTTGAGCTGCTAAATGTATTATATATTCAACATCATAATGCTGGGAAAATTCTTTTTGAAGTTTACTATAATTACTTATATCTAACTTAAAAAAAGTAAATTTTGGGTCTGCCTTTAACAAATTCAGGCGCGACTTTTTTAAACTCACTTCATAATAGTCATTTAAATTATCAACACCTAATATTTCATGACCCTGTTTCAATAATTGGCTACAGGTATGAAAACCTATAAAACCTGCGGCACCTGTTATAAGAAATTTCATCAGACAACCCCTGCTTTCCTAGAGAGCAATGAAGACCATGAAGTTAGTAAAATACCCGAGCACTGGCGCAAATCATATGAATTGCAGAAATTTTGGATAATTCGATAACTAAACTAATAGAATATATACTTATGCCAAAGAAATTATTACAAATAAATTATAATATTTTGTCCATTAAAAGTAACAATTAATTAGTTATTTGAGACTAAAACAGGTTACTATGTTTAATTTTTTGAAAAAAACCTCTGAGAAGACTAACTTGTCTAGCTCTAATAAAATAAATGGTAAGCGGTCACATAACCAGGCTAATCAAGAATCTATATCTCAAAAATTGGACAAAACGGCCAAATTATTAGACACAAAAACGCAGTCAGATAAAACTAGTAAAAAAAATAAGGATGATTTAATTAAGCATGCTCTAGAAGTTCAGAAATCTCAATCAAAATTACTAGATAATCTTGACGAAAAGACTCGAAAACGTATGAAAACTATGGCCCTACAACTTATGATTTTTAAGAAGCGGGGTTAACGGCTGAGTTCCTGCATAGCCTCGTCTATACCGTCTAGTGTAAGGGGAAACATCCTGCCCTTAACAAGTCGTTTTATAGCCAGAATGGAGGGTGTAAAATTCCATGCCTCCTCTTGTACAGGATTTAGCCAAATACATTTATCATAAACATTTAAAAGTCTTTCAACCCAAACTTCACCTGGCTCAGAATTCCAATGCTCCACACTCCCACCCGGATAGGTTATCTCGTAAGGACTCATCGATGCATCACCAACAATGATTAGTTTGTAGTCCTTGGGGTAAGTATGTATTAGATCCCAAGTAGACAAAAGTTTGTCTCTTCTCCTTCTATTGTCCTTCCACAAATGCTCATAAATAATGTTGTGAAAATAGTAGTACTCTAAGTCTTTGAACTCGTTTCTCGCAGCTGAAAAAAGTTCCTCGCAAATTTTAACGAAGAAATCCATGGAACCCCCAACATCCAAGAGTAATAATATTTTTACCGAGTTATGCCTTTCCGGAACTAATTTTATATCTAAAAAACCACCATTATTGGCAGTCGACTGTATAGTGTTATCAAGGTCCAGCTCTGTTTCGTTTCCCTCTCTAGCAAATTGTCGAAGTCTTCTAAGGGCCATCTTTATATTTCGGGTTCCAATCTCAACGTTGCCATCTAGATTTTTATATTTTCTTTCTTCCCAAACTTTAACTGCTCGTTGGTGCCTACTCCCGTCTTGACCAATCCTTACACCCTCGGGATTATACCCATAAGCACCAAATGGAGAGGTTCCAGCCGTCCCAATCATCTTACTCCCACCTTGATGTCGTTTTTTTTGCTCAGCAAGCCTCTCTTTTAAAGTTTTCATCAACTCTTCCCAACCACCAAGTGCTTCTATTTGCTCCATTTCCTGTGGGGAAAGTATTTTTTCTGTAAGTTTTTTGAGCCAGTCCTCGGGGATGTCGGCTTCTAGTATTTGACCGATGAATTCGACACCCTCAAATATTGAGCCAAACACCTTATCAAATTTATCAATGTTTCTCTCATCCTTAACAAGACAGCACCTAGCTAAATAATAGAATCTATCAATGTCAAAATTAGCCACATTTTTTTTCATACTTTCTAGAAAAGTAAGATATTCAAGAAGGGTAACAGGCACCCCAGTCTGTCTTAACTCAAAGAAAAAATTAGTAAACAATTTAGAATCCGCTAGTAGTTGCTATGCTTTTCGTTTTCTATCTAAAAAGGCTAGTCTCTCAAACAACTGCACATCCTGCTCATTTTTCAAAAGAGCGCCGTATAGGGGCGGGATCAGAGAAGTCTTATCCTTATTCCTGATTACTTCTGGCGGAATATCTTCAGCTAAAAGCAATTTTATCCAATCCAGCAACTCTGATGTGCTCGGTTTCTTCTTGATACCAGGAACTTCCCGGATTTCATAAAATGTATTTAAGGCCTCTTTTAACAAATTCTTTTTCAAATTTGGGTAGTGAACATGCGCTATTTTGCTCATCGTATCTATATCAGGAAAAGAAATATAATGAAAAAAGCACCTGCGTAAAAACGCGTCTGGCAGCTCCTTTTCATTATTAGAAGTAATTATTACTATTGGCCTTTGTTTGGCTACGACCTTCTCCCCTGTCTCGTAAACAAAAAATTCCATTTTATCTAATTCAAGTAATAGATCATTAGGAAACTCGATATCAGCTTTATCAATTTCATCAATTAACAATACTAGAGAACTAGATCCCGTAAAAGCTTCCCAAAGCTTGCCCTTTTTTATATAGTTTGCAATATCGTGGACCTTTTTGTCCCCCAGCTGAGAGTCTCTTAACCTTGAAACAGCATCATATTCGTAAAGACCCTGCTGAGCCTTCGTGGTGGACTTTATGTGCCATTCAATAATTGGAACATCTAAAGACTGGGACACTTCATGGGCTAAAACTGTTTTTCCAGTCCCTGGCTCCCCTTTGATTAGCAGTGGTCTCTGGAGAGCTATTGCTGCATTTACCGCAACCATTAAATCCTCAGTGGCAACATAACTGCTTGTGCCTTCAAATTTCATAATTAAATTCTCCTAAATATTTCTATCCCTAATTGCGGTTTCGATTGTCTCCAGTGCAAGTGGTATTGAAGAACTATTAGGACCTCCTGCTTGAGCCATATCAGGTCGACCACCTCCACCATTTCCTCCCAAAATCTTGGATCCAATTTGACATAATTCGACAGCACTAATTTTACCCGACAAGTCTTCACTAACTTTGATAACTAAAGAAGCCTTTCCTTTGGTATTTGTTATAAGGACAACTATCCCATTATCTATTTTAGCCATTAATTCATCAGCAAAACTCTTAAGTTGACCTGGTGGAACATCTGTTAATGTTCTTCCAACAAAGTTGATGCCAGAGATATTCTTTGCTAACTCGCTTTTTCCTTTAGAATTATCACCTGCCGCAACAGATCTTCTTAAGGCATTCATTTCTTTCTCTAGCTTTTTTCTTTCCTGAATTAATATTTCTACACGACTTGGTACTTCCAAGGGTGCCACTTTCAACAAAGCGGCGACCTCATTTAATGAATTTTGGATCGAATTAGTATGTAAATTAGCAGCTAACCCAACAACAGCCTCAATACGCCGTATACCAGCAGATACTCCACTCTCAGAAAGTAACTTGAACTGCCCAATATCACCGGTCCTATTGACATGGGTTCCGCCACACAACTCTGTCGAATAAGTATTCCCTTGAAGATCCCCCATTCCAACAACACGCACCTCTTCGGTATATTTTTCTCCAAATAAGGCTAAAGCACCTTCATCTATTGCCTCTTCCGGGCTCATAAGTCGAGTTGCCACATTACTGTTGCCCAATATTTGCTGATTTACCTCCCTCTCAATCTCAAAAAGGTCTTCTAATGAAATCGGGTTTGGGTGACTAAAATCAAATCTTAGCCTATCTTCTGCTACTAACGATCCTTTCTGAACGACATGTTGACCAAGTTTTGACCGCAAAGCACTATGCA
>PTLG01000073.1 GCA_002937995.1 Alphaproteobacteria bacterium MarineAlpha3_Bin7
CGCTCGTATAATCATCTTTATGAACCATTACCCGCCGGGAAATAGCCAGTGCATTCCCCTCTAAAATGCTCATATGATTATCAAAAACCAAGATTTCGATTCCTTCTTCGCCTAAAATTGAGGTAATCCACGAAATTAAAACAAGGTCATTTGTCCGGAGAAGTTCTACCATGCACTCGCCTACCAAATTCCTAGTTATTTTTCACCAAGTCACAGATAGTCTCAATCATTAATTCATTTTTTCTAAAGAATAGACTTCATCGACACAATTGAATTTCTTGTCCCATGCTTGCATTTCTTCAGACATCATTAATTCCTGAAATTTTTCCATATCAGTTATGTTAATCATCAAAGTAATTTTTCCTTCTCTTATAATGCCGATATCGTAATCTGTATAAAAATCTGCTGCCTTTTCTTTGGTGGTATTAAACATCTCCATATAGTCATCAGTGGTACCATCAAAAGTTGATACGATGCATATATTCATAATTTTCTCCTAATTGTTAAAATACAGTAGAGTTGTTTTAAAACTAAAAGTTAATTCTGCTACTAAAGTTATCCAAAAGTATAGTAATTGAATTATTTAACAAAACTTGGGAGCCATAATGATAATATTGGGAAAGATACTATAACCGCTAACCTGAACAAGTCTGCTATCCAATAAGGAGTTACCCCTTTGAAAATGAGCGACGTTGCAACATCTGGAAGAACACCCCGCAAAACAAAAACGTTTAGACCTACTGGCGGCGTGATTAAACTGATTTCTGTAATAACAACTACTACAATACCAAACCAAATTGGATCAAACCCAAGTTCCTGAACCAGTGGAAAAAATAGAGGTACGGTTAACAAAATCATTGATAAACTCTCGAATATACAACCAAGTAATAGATAAATAATGAGGATAGCTATTATAACGAGTTGCGGTTGATCTCTAAAATTACCTGCTATAGCTAGAAGCGCGTCGGGAAAAGTAGTTAAATTGATAAAATTGGCAAAAAGTAAGGCTCCTATTAAGACAGTAAATAACATCGCCGTAGTTGAGGCACTTTCAATCAATACCTCATAAAATGTTTTTAGAGTAAGAGTTTTCCGACTTACCGCAAAGATGAAGGCACCAAAGGCTCCAATTCCAGCTGCTTCAGTAGGACTAAATATGCCACCATATATTCCGCCCATCACAAAGATAAATAGTGTTATTACGCCCCATACACCTTTGAGCGACTCTATCCTCCGAGGCCACGAAACACGTTCTCCAGGAGGTCCTAACTTTGGATTAATCCTTATAACTACCTGAACGGCTGCTAGATAAAATACGATGCCAATAATTCCAGGAATGATACCAGCAGCAAATAATTTCCCGATGCTCGACTGCGTCAAAATACCATATATTACCAACATAACGCTCGGCGGAATCAATATTCCCAGTGTTCCTCCGGCAGCAATCGAGCCAGCGGCTAGTCCTTTATCATAACCATATTTTACCATTGACGGCATTGCCACTTTAGACATAGTTGCGGCGGTAGCCATTGACGAGCCACAAACTGCGCTAAAGCCGCCACAAGATACAATGGTGGCCATGGCTAAGCCCCCCCGAAGATGACCTAGAAATGCGTTAGATGCTGCATATAACTCCTCTGATAATTTTGCCTTCGTGACAAAATTTCCCATTAAAATAAATAAAGGAACTACTGATAGTTCATAATTAATCGCAGAATCGAAGGCCGTTTGACCAACATTGGCAAGGGCTCCTTCCCAGCCATTTGCCAATGCCATCCCAAAAAAACCAACTATTACCATTGAGAACGCTATAGGTACGCGTAAAAACGACAAAGTTAACAACGCCACAAAACCAAACAAAGCCAGTATCATTTTGACGCCGTCTTAAATACTGGCGGATTTTTTCGTTTCCCACTGATATAGTCTATCACATTCAAAAATAACGCTACCGCGGCAAAAGCTGAAAGGACAGCCATCAATAAGCTGAAGAGCCATATCCTAAGATATAAATCATCTGTCACTTCGTTAAACTCATAATGAGTTGCGGATTTCTCTGCTAAGCGCCACGAAATAAAGATCATCGTTCCACAGCCAATCAGATTTACAACAAAACCCTGCAACTGTTTTAATCGTTGTGATAAGAAAACATCAAACAAATCAATGGTGACGTGGCCCTCTTGGGTACATACTAGCGGCATAATACAAAATATAAGCCCAGGCATCATATAGGAGATGATTTCGTGTAACGCTGGTAAGGGACTGTTAAATATATACCGTCCAGTAACGTCAATGAATGTAAGTAACATCATAACAAAAAGTATTAGGCAAGAAACAAACGCAAGCATTTGGCTCGGTGTTATACCGAGCCAAGATACTAATCTACTCTTTTCATTAGCTGCTTTGGCAGTCACGCCTTACTTGCCTTGCAATTTAGCGACTTCACCTTTGAAATAAGTCAAAATAGCCTGACCATCCACACCAACGCTCTTAGCTGCAGTAATATACTCCTCCATAAATTGTTTATTTAACTTTTTTATAGAGTTAACAATAGCAGGTGGAGCAATTGTAAGTTTGTGACCAGCCTTTTTTATCGCACTCAAGCCCTTATCATTGATAGAGTCCCAAGCCTTGCCGCCTAAGCGCGCAAAATTCTCACCCGATACTTCATCGATGATTTTTTTGTCACTAGAGGAAAGCCCGTCATACTTTTTTTTGCTGATAACCAGGTAATGGCTTGAAGAATACATCCCACCAGGAATATACGTATGGAAAGGTACTAATTTTAAAATTTTAAAGCTTACAACAGATTCGTAAGGAAAGGTTATCCCATCAACAATCCCCGTAGAGAGTGTCTCGTATGATTTAGAGGCTGGTTGTCGAATTGAAACCCCTTCCCACGACTGGATTATACGGCGCGGAACAGAACCACCGGTCCTTATTTTCTGTCCTTTCATATCACCTGGTACTGTGAAGTTTTTCTTTGAATGGTGAATAAGTCCAGGACCATGCGTATTCATTCCAACCAAATGGACACCTTTATAAAAACCCTTATCTTTCAAAAACTTATTGTGTGCCCGAGCTAATGCGATAGAAGTCGCGGTTGCAGAATCACCTAGAAACGGAAGCTGAGAAAAGGTGTAGGCTGCAAACCTTTTGGGGGAATAATCGTGAACACTCATACCAGCATCCGCTTGGCTTGTGCGGACGGCATCTAAATGTGCCCTGGGATGTGCTACAGCCTTTGGCAGTTTCCGGAATTTAATTCTTCCTTCACTGCGTTTTTCTATATTGTCCATCCACTTAATGTATAAAGCCTTATTTAATGGGTGTGTCCATGGTATCCAAGATGAATAATTGAAAGTTGTCGCTGAATAAGCCGACGTCAGAGGCATTAACAAAACCAATAGAATGCCAAAAAGAGCTGAACGTAAAAACATTTTATTCCCCCTATTTATTAAAAAGATACATAATTTTTTTTACCAAATTATTTTATTATTATGGCCTTAAAAGTTAAGTGTAACTTGATCCTGTTATATAAGCAACATTGAAGCTAACTTATAATCATCAGGTTCCGAGTTCAAACCTTGGTGGCGGCCCCATCCTTTTATCGCAAACTTTATTTAGCTACTATTTAGCTCTCTCATTTAATGTCTGCCAAATTTTTTCCAGCGTTACGGGCATATCTTATCATCAATGCCATACCGATCCATTTCATTTAATCTGTTTACTTCAAAATCAACTAAATTAAGTTTCAATTCTTCCAGCGCTCGAGGATTTTGAGTTTCCTCAAGAGCAAAATGTTCTTCAAGTGCTACTTTTGCGTGAATGGGACTACTCCTCTCTATAATTAAATCAAATTTGTACCACACAAATCAGGGCTATGATCTCGGTTATTTCTAATTTACATAAAGATAGTATTTCTATTACTAAGTTTATTCTTGGCGGGTTATAACGCTTAATTAATCACCCATGTCGACAATTGCAATTACTGGACCACCTCCTTTCGGTCCTTGGTGCATCGCATCCACTGACACAAACACTGCCGGGTCACCGATGGCGGCCGCAGCAACCCCACCCACAGCCCCTTTAGAATGACGATGATGATGGACATCAGAATCGTCCAACATAATCTGACGCCGACCTCTGAGACGGGCCTCAGGATCTGCCTCACATTTCATAAAACAGTTAATGACCCTGCCATTTAGGTCTTCTGCTCGCGCGCGCTCCGGAAGATCCAAACCAGCATTACGGATCGCATCATATATACCATCAATATGCAGGGCATCCTTCATTACTGCGTGACCAATTCTGTAGTTACCTCCTGCTCCCTTTCGATTACCGAATAAAACAATCTGAGCCTGATCTAATTCTACGCCTGATGAACAAGATGCAACAGCCGAGTAGAGATCAAGGTTTCGGCAGATATCCTTGTCAGTCGGCATTTCTACTTCACCTAGAGCAACGGCGATACCAAGCGCGGTTGTTCCATTTGAGACACCCATAGAATCATGAATTTCGCAGGCAACCGATAGGCCTCTGGAATGGGCTTCTTGAACTGTTTCAACGGTCAGTAGAGGTGTTTTTGTTTGAACATAATGAACATCCTTAGAATCTTCGATACCTGCATCAGCCATCGCCGCTCTCACAGCGTTAGCAACCTTTTCAACCATTGCAATGCGACCAATATCCTCTGGGAATAACTCGGCACTCATTGCAGTTCCCATCACCAGACGATCCTCATCATTAGGTCCAGTTTCATCATTACGCGCGAAGGCGACAGCATGAGGCGTAATTACCCCATCACAACCACCCGACCAAACCATTGGAATTTTCTTAATTTCAGCGTCATTACGGGTACCGTGATTGGCAAGCACCCGACGATAAGCCTCATCAGATAGGATCCGCGTAAAATCATTGACCCCGCCGTTGCCCTCTGTTTTTCCAATAACAGCGACAATCTCATCTGCGGAGACATCCCCTGACTTCACCCATTCATCTAATCCTGATGCATCACTGACGCTTTTAATTTCAATTTTCTTAACTTTGATTGCCATTTAATATTCCCCTTAAAATCGATGAACAAAGTTGTCTCAAGATCTAACATAAATTTCCATTAATAAATCATGATCGTCGTATCAGAATTTTCTATAGCATAATTTTCCTTTGCAACATGAGGCTATTTTAGGGGTCATAGAATTGTGTTCCCCCAACACCAGTTAGAGTTCCGGTTATATTTTTTGAATCAGTAATAATACCCCGCCTACCACCATTCTTTAAAAATTTTAATATCGCATCCACCTTGGGCCCCATACTTCCAGGGTCAAATTGACTTTCATTTTGAAGTTTTTCTGCTTTCTTAATACTTAAAAAGTCCAACCATTGCCAGGATCTTCCTTAACCGACCACCCAAACTTATGCATCCTCTCATTTGCCTTTTCTTCATCAAAGAAAGGGCCAATTGGCTTATTCGGATCTCGAAATGCTGCATCAAAAGGATCTACTATCACGCGCGTAATAATAGCAACTGCGCTTTTTTTAATATTTCGAATATAATATTCGTTGTCAAATGCACGCCCAAACATATACCCAACAGCACCTTGGATATCAGCTACGGCATAGTCAATTGGGACGGTTATAACATCTTGCGCCGCAATCTCGGAGCGTTCTAAAATAAAGCCTACCTGGGGTCCATTGCCATGTGTTAGGACAACATCCCAACCTTCCTCATGAGCATCTACTATATTTCGAACGGTTTTCTCAACTGCTTCATATTGGTGCGCAATACTTTGCCAGTCTGCGCTAGTAATGAGTGAGTTTACGCCAATACCTATAACTACACTACCCTTATAACTGGGATTCATAATTTGAGCCTCGCGACTAATAAATTACAGACTTATGGAGCGGTGTAATTGTTTGAACAAAAACATCGAGAGGCGCAGAAGTAATACCCGCGCCAATCTGACCAACACCAGCTTCCTTATGAGCAATACCTGTATTCACTACCGGCAAAATATTAGTATCAACGACTTTACGGACATCTATCCCAGCTGCGGTTGGAGCAAAATCCAAAGCTGGCAGTGTAAATTGGCTGTTAGTCCCGATTGTAATATTTCGCATGTTTCGGCTCTGCAACAAGGCGTCTGCTGGAGATCCGCCTACAAATTGGGTAATCGCTGGTGAGGCTGCCATGGCAAAACCGCCAAGACCCGAGGTTTCTGTAATCGCGCTATCACCCAAATCAGCTGCCGCGTCGTCCATGCTGTATCCCGGAAAGTAAAGACCATCAACAACTGGAGCAGGAGTGGTAAACCATTGCCCTGAAAGACCACTTACTCGGATGGCAAATTCAACACCATTGCGAGCCATCGCCGTTACCATTGAACTATGAGGCACCCCATGAGCTACATCAAGCATTGCCTTACAACTTGGCATTGAGAGATTTAGAAAAAAATGGTCATTGCCAGAAATAAAGGAAACCATCTCCTTAATCTCATTCTGTGTCGAATCTGAACCCAACGCACCAACAACTAATTTTTTGATCAAAAGAGATGAGCCGGCAGCATTTCTATTATGGACCTCATCACCCATGTGCAGCGCTTGACTAATTAATGGTTTTAATTCAATTGGACCAGTTTTTTGGATAGCAGAATTTAAAGTGGGTGCCAGAAACTCCTCCATCCATTTAAGGCGTTTTATAACGTCTGGACTGTTAGCGCCAAATCGTAAAACCTTACCTAGTCCTTCGTTCAACGTCGTAAATGCTTGGTTACCATGCTCCGTGTTATTAATTATCCAAACTGGCATAGATGGACTAATAATTCCTGCCATAGGGCCAACAGCGTTGTGGTGGTGGCAGGAGTCAAAACTAATTTCTCCATGATCTGCCATTTTTTCTGCATCGACAAGATTATCTACCCAACCTTCATAAATTGCTGCACCCAGGATAGAACCTTTCATAGGTCCACACATATCTCTCCAATCGACAGGCGCTCCTGCATGAAGAATAGTTTTTCCAACCATATTCGGAAGATTTTCACACGCCATACCAACTCCCGCTAGGACGGGGTTCGCTGCAAGATACCGTCCAAATGCTTCATCATTGGCAACTTCTATTTTTTTATGGTTCACGAGATCTGCAAGTTTAGATCCTATTTCACTATCACCATTAGCAGGTGGTTCCCAATCTAGATGTGTAGCTGAACCACCAGCTGATTGAATATTCTCGCAAAAAGAGCGAAGGCCAACATTTGTTATATTTAGTTCTTTGTTGCTTAAATCGGGCATTAGTTAAAACCTTTTACTTATAATCTTTTGTAACTGGATTAGTTTTAATTAAAGATACAGCCAACAGAGTAGCTTTAGAATTACTCTCGGCTAACTTAACTCCTGCAGATTTAAGCATTTCAATCTGCCTAGTGAATTGCTGCGGATCTCGATCCGTGCCGCATACAAACCCAACAAAATCAATATGTCGGTTTTCTTTGGCCGCAATATTCCGAGCCCCTTCTATCGACGTTAAAATTTCAGCCGCAGGATTAGCATGCGACCCATAACCAATAACCACGTCAAATAGAATAACTGCTGTTTCAGGATCCCTAGCTTCCTGCAGAATTCGTTCATGTCGGGTTCGATGATCAATCATCGGGTGAGGTCGGCCTTGAGTAAATTCATCGTCGCCTAGGTCTATAACGGTATGCTCTTGGCTTATCCAAGAATTTTTCAATCGGAATGCCTGATCTATCGGTGTGCTAGACCAAACAGGCCCCAAAGAATCACTTAAAATCAATTGAGTTTCATAGCAAAATGTTCCACCACTAAATATGCCACGGAGGTATTTTTGATCCTTATTATGATCAAATTCTTCAACGCCACAATTAATCTCAAAATTTCTTCTTTGGGGAACATTGCCGTTATTTACTTTTACATATGCAAATTCTGCAGCATCATCTAACACACGAGCAAACTGAACGAGGTCATCACTTCTTTTATCGTCCCAGCCTAAAAAGCATACGATGACAGGCTTAGATCCTGCCCGTGCAACATTGATAACTTTTTCAGCAACGTCGTTGCTTGGCGGCTTAGAAATAAGGACTATAACTTTTGTTTTGTTGTCCTCTAACAGGGTATTAAGTCCTTGAATCATCGAAATGCCGCCAACTTCGGCATTTAAGTCTCGCCCTCCAGTGCCAATAGCTTGCGAAATGCCAACTCCCCACTGTGACAACAAAGATGAAACCTGTTGAAGGCCCGTTCCAGATGCCGCAACAATGCCAACCGGACCATCTGTGACAACATTTGCGAACCCCAACGGTAAACCGTTTATAATAGCTGTTCCACAGTCTGGACCCATAACCAATAGGTCTTTGTCCAGACCAATATTTTTTATATCCACCTCTTCACGGACTGAAACATTATCGCTAAAAATCATAACATTAAGACCGAGATTAAGGGCTTTCTTTGCTTCCGCTCCAGCATATTCTCCCGGACAAGATATCAAGGCTAGGTTTAATTCAGCATTCCGTTCCACTGACATTAAAATGCTTTTTGCTTCAGGCTCGATAGTTGTAGGGAGATCTTTATTAGATGATAAATTCTTAATTTGCATTTCTACTTCCGAAAATGCTGCAGCGGCAGCATTTGCATCTTGGGTACTAACTGCAATCAATATATTATTAGGTTGTGCTTCGATGAGTTCGTCGAGCAGATCTATAGCTCGGGCACGCTCTAGATTAGCCTCAGTCGCCATGATTACTGTTGCTTGCAAAATGCCGGGAAGAGCCTCTAAATCTGCTGCTATCCTCATAAGAGCGACAGAGTCACTATAGTGATTTTTGAGGATCATATGTTTTTTTAACATTTATATAGTCATTCCTAATAAGTAGAATTCTATTATTCTCATTTTGAAAATAACGATTTTAGTCCCTGATGTAAAATGGAGGAAATGATCATAAAGTTTGAGAAAAACAAGCTTTTAATTATTACAAGATCTTTTATTAGCCTATTAGTTTAACAAAATACTAAGTAAAACAATCCGTTATAAAGATTTATAAAATCGAAGTCATATTTAGATATAAATTAAAGTTTTATACCTATTATGGTTAGATTTGTAAGAACTAAATTATGTATAGGCTATACCCCACCAAACTTTTGATCTAACCGATTGATATTATTGTCATATCTAGTTTTCTGATAGACCTATACGGAAATACCATTGCTCGCAGGAAATCTAACTTTTACATTTTCGATCGAATAAGCGAATATGGGGTTAGCTCTAGGAACAGTTGATTCATCCATATCAATCTAAGAAAACTCAGTGTAAAGTTAAATTCTTCGCTTAAAATATAATATGGGGGCTACTATTGAAGTATTTTAAAGCAGAGACGTTTGGCCAGCGCGTCGTAAAAAGTACCTACACTGGCAATGTTCACAGTGTTTTCACCGCTGCTTGTAATATTCAGACCTTTAAAGGTGAATTAGTAACGTTACTAAACCAAACAAAACCTGATCAGCCTGGCGGCATTAGGGTTGCCGTACCTGAAGATTTTAGTTTTTCTGATTGGGTCAAATCATCAGACCACGTTTTTTTTCAGCCCGGCTACGTTCAAATCGAAGAACCAAATTTTTTTATTGATATGCGGCAGGCAGCTATGTGGGATGGTCGCTTGAAAATACATTTGACCGATTATAGTACTCGAAGGTTAATTCATCAGTGGGAGGCCTCTGCTGGTTTGTATTTATCTTTAGTTCATAAAAATAGTAGTAGCTCAAAGGAATATAAAACGATTTTATCAGGTGAATATTTTTTACCAAAATTATATACCCTAGCGATAAAATTAACTGCAGCCACAAAGAAACATGACTGGAAAGTAATAGATAGAACAATCTGCTCCCTCATAGGATTTGGGCCTGGGCTAACCCCCTGGGGTGATGATTTTTTATGCGGATTTATGGCTGGGTTAGAATCATTTTGCCATAGTGGTGATGAGAAAAAGATTCTCGAATATTTCCGTAATGTTTTATTCCATAATATAAAAGCGACGGGAGATATTAGCCGCTCTGCCCTTAACGATGTTATCAACGGGCAGCATTCCAGATCAGTAACAGATACGTGCCGTGCCTTATTCGATTCAACATCGACCCTAGATTTTTCTACAGAAGCCAAAAATTTAATCGGAACTGGCAACACATCGGGGGAAGCCACTTATCTTGGAATTCTATCGGGAAGCGCTGCAGCAATCAAATATGGTTTACTATATAAAAAAAACTACAAACAATTGATGTCAGCTCTAACCAAAAAGTTTTCCTTAGAAATTGGTCAGCGCGTTCACTCAGCGTAAGTAATTTATTCTGTTAAAGTATTGATATATTTTTGTCGTTTCTCCGCTACACGGTCACAGATCTTGTTACCAGAATTCTTCATTTCCGCTATTTCATCATCCATTAACGGCCCTGAAATTACTGCGTTATAACTATTACGCTCTTTAATATTTTTCCACCATTTATTCAAAATATCTAAGAAGCTCAGAATCTTGACTATTACTGGGGTCTACATGAGCCTATCTAAACAAAAATTATAATTATTTTCATAATCAACATATCTAAACTCTCAACTTTCGAATGAAAACAAAAACCCTGATTCTAATAGAAATCAGGGTCTTATTGGATTTAGTGTCCAAGGGATATCCGAGTATCCTCAGTAGGCGAGTTAGAACTTAATACTCTAATCTATGCTGGCGGTTCTATTGGTGAGATTGTGTAAGGAATATGCTCTTCGACAAAATCCTCAGTTAATTTATGGAACTCGGGATCAGACATCATTGCTCCCATTGCTTCCATGTCGACATCAAAAAAGGTTATAAGAGCAGTTGAGTCATTTGCTTTGCCGACAAGTGTTTTGGAATCATCACAAATCTTTGAGCGATTTTCACCATCATCAGCAAACACAGCGTGCCATGCTTCGTAGGATGATTTCAATTTAACAATCACATGTACGTCCATTTTTTTCTCCAGTAATTTGGCTTGTTTCGGTATCGTTGAATTATAACATTAACAGAAATTGTGTGGAATGGAATAGTGGTTAGTCTCTATGGGGACGGTGGGGGAAGGAAAAACGCATACCTACACCGCTATTCTACAGTTAATGCTGATGCAAATTTTCTTGGTTGACCGTTTGAATTTTAGCATAACAAGTCGATAGATCATTTTACTCAATTAAGTTAATACACTAGAAAATTCTTTATCAGATGTTATCTTTTAGATTGTTCCTTTAAGGGAGACTATAGATGGTAAAAAAAAGCACAAGGGAATATGTCTTAAATTTTTTTACAAAAAATCC
>PTLG01000074.1 GCA_002937995.1 Alphaproteobacteria bacterium MarineAlpha3_Bin7
GTTGTACAGCCTGTTGAACGGCAGCGTCCTTTTCAAAACGAAGACTTTCCAGTTCATCTCTCAGGCTAGTGGCTGTGTTCTTAAGTTGTTGAATTTCATCAGCGGACCGTTGTACAGCCTGTTGAACGGCAGCGTCCTGGTTGTGCCTATGTTCCTCAAGTTTTATCCTGATTACATCTATAGTTTCTCTCAATTGAGTAACTTCAAGAGCGGAGATATCATCAACGTCTAGTTTTTCCCTTACTAAGGTATTCTCACTTTGCATTTTTCACTTTAACCCAGTTAACGCTTTTCTGATAATAGTGATACTATCGTCTGTGTTCGATCTCGCAAGATGCTATATTATTATACTCTTATTGGCTTTAAATTTGCATTATTTCCCTGTTGTTGGAAGCCCAATTTGTGGAATTGTAGATGGGTGAAATGGGTTAGGCTTATCAGAAGGCCATTTACTAAAGGGCGGACTATTTTTGGCGTTATTTTTTATTTTATCTTTTTTGCTAACATTTACTGTGTTCCTATTCTTGCCTTGTTTTTTATCAATTCCTGATGGTGAATTTCCAAAAAAGCCGCCAATTTGTTTTTGAATAAGATTATTTTGTTTTAAGGTTTTTATCTTAGTTTTAGCAGCTGGCACCTGATTTCTTATTGCAAGAATGTAATGTGCTATTTTAAAATAACCTTTATCAATCGCCATACCAGCCATTTTGGAACCTATTGGTTTTTGTACTATTTTTTTTCCTAAAGCAGTTGTGAGTAGTGTTTTGACTTTAGTAAAATCTCTAGCTTCAACCGCGTTTATAAGCCTTTTTTCATACAACTTCTCCTGGCTATCAGAATTTGCTATGGATTTGTTAGAAACAGCAAGAAACGAAACCAAAGTTGCAAAAAAAATAACTAGTACATAATTTTTAAGTATGTTCATAATTTTACTGTATTATTATTCCAGAACCGTGTTCCTTGACTTGATCCTAGGAAATCTGGAGATTAATTTAAAACAAATTTTTTATAACGCTGTACTTTTCTTAAAATTTACTAGTTACATCTATACTAACAAAGAATATTAATAATTTTAGATTTAAGAGACTTGGAAATATGTTTATAGACTGTCCCAAATGCAAACTAAAGTTTCAAGTTGTTGATAAATCATTGAGAGAGGGCGCAAAGCTTCGATGTTTTAATTGTGGTAAAATTTGGGTGCCTAACTCTCCAGTTTTAAGTGAAGGAGCTTTAAACAAAGTGCCGAATTTAAGTGATGTGCAATCGAAAAAAGAGAAACCTACAGCTGAGAAGAATAACACCTCTACTATGAGCATTAGCCAATGTGTTTTTTGTGGATCAGCTAATTCTTGCAAGGGGCCTCTTATGAATCGTTTGTCAGGCCGTTTTCATCATTAAAAATATTAGTTTTTAAACTCTCATAATCACTATTTAGATGGAATCAAACCTAAGGCTCTAAAAGGGCTGCTGGAGCCTCTCTTTATTTTTAGTGGAGGCAATATAATCAGGCTCCCTTTCGCGGATAATTTGTCAAGGTTGTTGGAATCAAAAAATGGCTCCGGCGGTAAGATTCGAACTTACAACCTATCGGTTAACAGCCGATTGCTCTACCATTGAGCTACGCCGGACCAAATTTTTTTCTACAGATGACTATTTAGAATTTTTACACCTAACTATCCTTATTGTCTAACTTTTTGGACCCATTCTAGTTAGGCTTTTTTCAACTAGGTGTCTTTGGACTTTTCCAGTACCAGTTCGAGGAAAAAAGGAGGGGTCCACGAAGTGTATTTCCTTGGGTAATTTATAACTAGCTATTTTACCTTTCAGCATACCCAGGACATCTTCCTCTGACAATTTGTTTGAAACGGCAGAAATGAAAGCTACTGGAACTTCACCCCATTTACTATCTTTTTTTCGTACTACTACTACTTCAGATACCCTTTGATCTATTAGTATATATTGTTCAATCTCCGCTGGATAAATGTTTTCACCTCCAGACTTTATCATATACTTTACTCTATCAACAAAATTTATTAGTCCCATTTTATCTCGTTTAAAAACGTCACCCATATGGAACCATCCGTTGCGAAAGGCCTCCTTGTTTGCTTCTTCATTGCCCCAGTAACCAGAGAATAGGCTTGGCCCCCTGATCGCTAGTTCTCCCGGTTGTCCTTCCGAGACCTCTTGATCATATTGATCAACTAACCTAATTTCGCAGAATGCTGACTGCTCTTTAGCTAGATTTTCTGGCGCACTTCCTATAGGTATAAAACCAGCGCTCGCAGGTGGGTTCCCAGTCTCTGTTGACCCAAATGTGTTTAAGTAAGGGGCATTTAGGAGTTCAGTAATTTCCTTCAACATAGATCTAGGCACCAAGTCTGCCATCGCCCCGATCATGCCAATAGGTTTTGGTTTGCAGTTATTTTCCTTCAGCTTATGAATAAAGTCTTCAATCATGCCAGGAATTACAGTTAGATAATGTACGCGCCTATTTTCAATAACCTGAATGATTTCTTCTGGTTGGTAGCCGTCTATTACCACAACTGTTCCGCCCCGAATAAGTGTAGCTAGACTGAAATCGTTTGACCCCATATGGAAGAGGGGAGTCCAAGCTATAAATGTATCATCTTTTGGGACTGCATATTCTGAAGAAAAAATAAGTGCTCGAGCTATCATGGCTCGGTGGCTTATGAGGGCTCCTTTAGGCATGCCAGTGGTGCCACTAGTAAAAATTATAACTAGACCATCCTCTGGATCTAATGAATAGTTTGGTTCATCTTCTGGGTAACTATTTATAATTTCGTCATAATTTTTTTCGAATATTAAGTGAGGAGGCCGCTTAGATAAGTTTAAGATCTCTTCATATTCTTTTGAGCTAATAATAAGCTTTGGAGAGGTTAAATTAAGGCAATGTGTCACTTCTGGTTGCGTCCAGCGCCAATTAAAATTTACACAAATAGCTCCAATTTTTGCAGCAGCTAGTTCGACTTCAATAAAGTTATCGCAATTTCGTGATAATAGGGCTACGCAATCGCCCCTGGTTACATTCTGATCAGCAAGGAAATGGGTAAGTGAGTTGACCCGATTGTTTAGCTCATTATAGCTAGTTTCTTTAGTGCCATAAATAATAGCAATCTTTTCTGGGTTTCTTTTCGCTGTTTCAGAAAATAATTTGCCGATACTAGTTAGGCTAGAGTTTAGAACTGAGCTAGATGGTTTATAACTCTTGTTGCTTTTTGGCATAAAAGGCTCTGTTATTTACCCACAAGGGCTAGGGCTCTTACGGGACTTCCTGATCCCTGCCTTATCTTTAGAGGAGCCGCAACAACAACTGCGCCTTGAGCTGGAAGTAGGTCTAGATTTATCAATGCAGGTAATCCGCAACGTCCAGCTCCATGCATAAGATGGTGGCACGGAAAAGGGTGTGAAAAATGAGCCGCTTGCCCTGCATCAGTTCCAACTGTCTCGCTCCCAAAACCTACCACATCCCTCTCCTCAATTAACCAAGGAATCAAGTCGGGGTGCGGCCCAGGGGTATTTGCTCCTTCATCTCCATGGTTTAGGTATTCAGTGGGATTCGTTTTTTTTGACCAGTCGGTTCTCATTAATACCCATGATCTAACAGGTATGTTGCCATTGATCTTTTCCCACTCTTCTATTCGTTCAATAGTTAGCAAGTAATCTGGATCTTCTTTTGTTTCCAAACTGACATCTATAACTGAAGCATGGGCGATAAAAAGGTCTGGTGGCAAAGTGTCGGTTGCGTTATTCGGTAAATCTTTTCCCGAAATCCAATGTATGGGCGCATCAAAATGAGTTCCAGTATGTTCACCGCAGGACATATTATTCCAATAGGTGGCCGGACCTCGTTCATCATATTTAGAGATCACTTCTAAACGAAATGGCCAAGACTGGCCATGCTCTGGTGGTAGAACAATTGTCGGTGTTCTTTGATCGAGTGTCATTGTTAAGTCAATAACCTGAATTCCACCATTGATTATACCACCTAATAAGCTGCTTAGTGTCTCTTCATTTTCATTCTGTTTTTTTTCCATGATTATTATCAATCCAAAGATAGTTTAATGTTACAGCTTGATTGTTCTTTCAATTTCTTTCGGGTTTTCAGAGAGTCTTTCTAAAATTTCTTCAGCAACTGCGCCAATTGGAATATCTTCAATACCTTTACTGAGTCCAGAAACTATTCGTGGAGCTATTGTCGCTGGTAATAATTTTGGTGGCGGAGCTAATTGATGCCATTCGTCTTCTATGGGACCAATAAATGTATTAACTACTCGTACTCCCCCTGGGGTAAGTTCGGCCCTCAAGCATTGTGACAAAGATAAAGCAGCAGCTTGGGAGGCAGAGTAAGTCCCTACAGCGGGATTGTTTATCCAGGCATAGGCAGAAAAAATATTCAGCCAAGCCGTCGCACTGTGATGACCGTCTGCACCCATAGCCCGCATAACTGGACCAAAACATCCTGCTAGTCTCATCAGACCATAGTAATGAATCTCCATTTCATCATGAGCTGTATTAATGTCAAATCGATCGATTAATCCGCCTGGTCTTAGGTGATATGAATTATTTACCATAATTTCTACTTTATCACCTATCATTGAAACTAATTCTTCAACTGAGTCTGTATCCGTTACGTCAAGGGGATACACTGATACTTTGTCTAGCTTTTTTATTTCCTCTAAATATTGGCTTTCGTACCAGGGTTTGGCATAACCAACGAAAACATGGCGAGCGCCAGCAGATAGGAATGCTTTGGTAAGCTCTAATCCCATTTCTGTTTTTCCGTCGACTATTAATGGACGTCTGTGTTTAGGGTCAAATTCCATTTCTCTCAATTGGAGGTCATCCTTCTCATTAGAAGTTGGTTTTTCTGGGCGTGCTGTTACAACTGCATTCCCGGCGGCATCTATACTGAGGGCTAAACGTACTTTATCGCCCTGCTTACAGTCGGAGGATAAATGCACGACCATAGACGGCCCCACATCAGCTACAACAATTCCAAGTTTCCAGGGTAGTCGATCTCTGAAATATATATCATTTGAATGTTGTAGAGTTGTCTCGGCAAGGAGGGTCCCTTTATTTGAGACATCTTGCCATGACAGTTCTTCACTAAGACATTTGCCGCACAATTGCCTCGGAGGATACTGGACTGCACCGCAGTTAGAGCAAACTTGCAATGCAAATCTTCCACGGGCTGCCATGGAGAGCAGTCCCTGTGCCTCTCTAGACCGATTTCCTGGCGGCATGCTAGGTTTTCGGGTGCGAACCCGTGGATCTTTCCATTTTGGATGGGGAAGTGCCTTGATCATGCAGTGCTCCGACCAAATATTGCGGCAGATGTACAAATTCCTCTATCATAGTTGATCATACCAAAGCAAGAAACCAAACCATGCTGAGCGTTTTCTACGGTATTTCCTATTACTTGATCAGTTAATTGGCGAATAGTTTCTACAATACCAATATAGCCTCCCGCCGCCCCTGCTTGGCCTGTCGATAGCTGACCTCCTGACGTATTGAAAGGGAAGTCACCTCCCGTTGTTAGGTCGTGCGATTGGACAAAGCGGCCAGCTTCACCCTTGTCACAAAAACCCAAATCTTCAAGTTGCATAAAACATATTATAGGGTAGTCATCGTAAGCTTGCATTAGGTCTATATCCTTTGGCCCTATGCCTGCTTGGTTATAAAAATCGTCAATATCAACCGCCCATCCACCACGAATTTGCACAGGATCATCGGGGAAAGCATTGTGTCGCTCAATTGTAGCGAGTATTTTAGCATAACTTAGACCCAAACTTTTAGCTTTATCTTCTGTCATAACTAAAAAAGCATCTGCTCCCGCACACGGCATCACGCAGTCAAATAGTCTTAGAGGTTCGGCTATTACTCGGGCATTTAAATATTCCTCAATAGTAAGCGGTTTTTTCATCATCGCGAAGGGAATAGGAAGAGCATTAGTTCTTTGATCTACACACATTTTTCCAAAATCTTCTCTTTTGGTGCCAAACTGTTTCATGTAGTAGTCAGTCAAAAATGCGAAGCTTGAGTTTGGGCCGCCAGATCCATAAGGATAAACTGCATCATTAGCAAATTGGCTAAAAGTAGCGATCGTCTCCCTAAAGGTGTCAACATGATTTGTGTCACCGCCAATACAAGCTATAATTTCGGCATCACCGCACTGAATTGCTCTTGCTGCTCTTCTGAGGGCCACCGCCCCACTTGCTCCTCCCATCGGGATATGATCTAGCCAACGGGGAGTAACACCAAGGTACTGCATTAAACCAACGGCGGTATCGGGACTAAGCGTAAAACTGGAGATACAATAACCATCAACATCTGATTTTGATAAACCTGATGAGGTGATTAACTCAGCCAGAGCTTTTCCGCAGAACCAGTGTGCACTTTTTATTGAATATCTCGAATAAGGGATTGTGACCGGTGCACAGACTACTACACCTTTATAATCTTGTCTTTTCTTAACCAATCTACAACCCCTTTGGATTATTTATAAATTCATCTATGAACTCTTTGGGTGGTTGGATAAAGTCATTTGTTCTGCTCACTGATAGACCTGTAAGGCGTTTCAATTTTATAGCCATTTCAGTCATCTTGATTAATATGGGTATACCATTTATTACTGGAGCTCCACTAATATTATGATTTGATATACCACTAAATAGAAGCATGGGTATCCCTCCACCAGGAATAATTACATCTATTCCTTGATCTACAAGTGGCTGTCCTTGTTCAGCGAATAACTTTGCTACCTCATCCAGACCATTCTTCTTGTCAAAGGCGGCTAAAATAGAGCCAGGTTGAAAAGACATTGCGTGAACACCGGTTACCCTTTCCCTTAGACCATATTTTCCGATTTGATGATGAAACCAAGAAATATATCTTCTGTTCATTGTCACAATGCCAATTTTTTGTCCTAATTGACAAGCATACAACATACTGGCTTCACCGAGGCTATGAACTGGTATGTTTAAAACGGACCGGGTTTCGTAAAGGCCTGGTTCTTGAAAATGTCCTATAGCAAAACCATCATAACCATCTTTTTCTGCGACAATGGCGTTACAGATCATTTCCCTTCCAGTCCTCCATTCCATTAAAGAGTGTGCATATGCATCCGGTGGATCTATTCCAATGATATCTACCGTAGTTTCAGGGTCTTTCACCTGGTCTATATGTGTCTGAAGTTTATCCCAGTAACTGCCAGCTTGTTCTCGACTTGTAAAACTTTGGTATGCAATTTTTATTGGTTGCATTGGTTCCTTCATAGAATAGACAGAATTTCAAAAATTTAGACTAATGTAAGCATATATCTACAGTTGGCTAAATCAACATAACAATGTTAAAAAGTCCAATTTTTAAGCTACAGTTTATTACAAAGCCCTAAAGCTTAGGCTTTTTGGTTTTTAGAAAATATCTAATTAATTAGATTAGACTTTTCTTACCAACTCTCTCTTCCCATTCTGGAATAATCTCAGGATTGACTACGTGGCGAGGAACCTCGCCCCGCATTGCGCACAGAATAGCTTCTTCAACCCAAGGTATTGCCATATTTAAACCTAGACCTTGATTTGAAGTGATCATATGGGGAGACAGAAGAATCTTATCTCCCAGCCCTAGTATTGGTTCCTGAGGTGAAGGGGGTTCTTCTGGCAAAACATCAAGAGCAGCCCCAGATATGAGATCTTTATCTAATGCATGAAAAAGAGCATCAATATTTACTATGGGGCCTCTAGCTGTATTAACTAAAATTGAGGTCTTTTTCATTAATTTAAGTTGTTTTTCGCCTATTAATCCGTCGGTACCTTCATTCAAATTACAGTGAATACTAACGACGTCTGAAGTTTTAAGTAATGTATCAAGATCTACTGGTTGGACATTATGTAAAGCGAACTTGTTTTCATCAACGTACGGATCAAAGGCTATCAACTTAACTCGCCAAGGAGCAAGTAAACTAGCAAAACGGCAGCCTATGCGCCCTAGACCAACTATACCTATGGTAATTCCATCAAAATTATCTATTTGCCGTGCACCCAAATAAGTTCCCCAAAGATTGGGGTGGCGCCACCCTCCATTTTTTACATGTTGATCCTTTTCCCGTACTTTTTTTAGTAGGGTTAGCATATAGGCCATTGTCCCTTCGGCCACACCTCCCCAATTACTCTCAGTAGGACTATGGACTACCAGGACGCCATTTTTACTTGCGGCTTCGACATTAACATTATCGTACCCCACAGTATATTTTGCAATTAATCTTAGAGACTTAGCCGCTGAGAGAGATTCTTCGTCTACGATCAAGGATTGAGAAGCTATACCGGCAGCGCAAATGGCACGCGGGTCTATTTTTTGTCTCGTTTTTATTGTTTTCTCAATTCCATTTTCTCTGCCCTGATCGGTAATAAGGAGTTCAATCCCGTATTTTTCCAGTCTGCTATGAGAGTTTCTGGTCTCATCAACTGGCCAATATATGTGTGCTAATGGTTTATTCATTATCTTCCCCAGTAGTTGGAGGCGCGGACCGGATTTGAACCGGTGTACACGGCTTTGCAGGCCGCTGCGTAGCCTCTCCGCCACCGCGCCAAACGTCTATATTTTGATATAAAACGTGCCGAAGACTAGTCTCTAGTTGTAATTTGGTCAAGAACGGTGAGAAAATGAATGGAAAAGAAAATATTAATAGTCCCGAGCCCAAAATAATATGTAACAAATAATTGGAACCAGGCTTATTAAATGCTAAACGTTGTCTTTAAGGTGAGTAAGTGATTGTTGCGGGTTATGATCCCTGTTTGACAGATTATTATAGGTAGCACCGATGGAATATAGCGAATTGCGTCATAGAATGGTGGAGAGCCAGATTAGGACCATGGGAGTTAACTCTCCAACCGTCCTAGCAGCTTTTGAGGAAGTACCCAGAGAAAAATTTGTTTCGCAAGAAATTGTTGAATTTGCTTATATTGATGACCAAGTTGATATTGGTGATGGAAGGATGGTCCTCGAACCTCTTGTAATTGCTTTAATTTTGCAGGCCTTAACCATAACCAAGGATAGTGTAGTGCTGGAGGTTGGGTCTGGCACAGGGTATGTAACTTCCTTACTTTCACTGCTGGGTGGCACCGTTGTTGCATTAGAGATAAATGAAGGTCTTGCATCAAAAGCATCTGAGAACTTGTTGGATATAGGGATGGATAACGTTTTAGTTGTTAATGAAAACATGGTTGATGGTTATAAAAAACAGGCTCCCTATGATGTAATATTTTTTTCCGGAGGAGCGGAGTTTATACCTGACAACATAGTTGATCAGCTGGCAGATGGAGGGAGATTGGGTGCAGTTGTTCCAAGTGCTGATTCGCTCGGAAAAGGTACTATTATTCAAAAGTTTGGTGCTTCAATAACAAAAAGAGAAATATTTTCTGGAAAGGCAAAAACCCTACCAGGGTTCAGTAAAGTCGTACCTTTTAGTTTGTGATTCATGTAACACTCTGATTTAAAATAGTTTTTTGTTTTTTGTTTTTTTAGGTTCTTAATAGACATAGATTTTGATAGGACTGGAAGTTAAAGGGTCAACTAATTGGACACTTCCTTTTGCGACTGGTACAAAGTGATTGTAGACTTGTAAAGAGTTCGTTGGTAGTAATTTAGTTTGCTTCATTGGTATTTTGCTTCTAGGTCTTTAGGGGTTGAAAGTTTCGGTTTACGATTGGATAAAAGAAAAACTGGTAGCTGTTTTTTTATTTTTTCACTTTTTGTCGAATAGGTTAGGAAATGACTAGAATTTATAGACACCTCGCATTATACGTGCACGTTATTGTTATTGTTGTATTTGCTTGTGTGTCCAATGTTGGTGCCCAAACTTTGGTCGAAGCATTGACCAATGCGTATAATACTAATCCAGGAATATTATCTGAGAGGGCAAGTTTGATGTCAACAGACGAGGGGGTAGTGCAAGCTTTAGGTAATTGGCGGCCCAAAGTAGAGCTGTCTGGGGATATTGAGCGTGAGTACACAGAAAACAATACTCGTTTAACTGATGGAGAGAGAGAGCAAATTAGAACTATAGAGAATGTTACTATGACAGTTACTCAATCTTTATTTAGGGGCTTTAGAACTGAAGCTGCGGTTGAGCAGGCTGAGAACGCCGTTTTGTCTAAAAGAGCTACTTTGAGGGGTTCGGAGCAAAGTCTGTTGCTTGATGCAGCATCGAATTTTCTAACCGTGCTAGAGAATCAGGCGGTTCTGGGCCTTAATCAGCAAAATGAGAAGGTGTTATTGCGTCAGTTACAGGCGACCAAAGATAGATTTAGGGTCGGAGAAATTACTCGTACTGATGTTAGTCAAGCTGAAGCTAGAGTAGCTGGAGCAGCCGCAGAAAGAATAAAATCCCAGGGGAATTTAGTTATTTCGCGAGCAAGTTATACCAATGTGATTGGTGTTGAACCCGGTAAACTTGTAAAACCTTCTGCATTGGAAGGACTGCCTTCCAACTTAGAGGAAGCTAAGGTTTTAGCACTAAAAAATCATCCTGATATTGTTGTTGCAGAATTAAGTACCAAGATTGCAAGAGAAAAAGTCAAGGCTAAGAGAGGAGAGCTCTACCCCACACTAGATATGGTAGGCACCGTAAAACGGGATTGGGAGTCAGTTAGTAATGTAAGTGAGGTGACCACAGGCGAGATAAAGCTGGATCTTAAGATACCCCTTTACCAAAAAGGTACTGTGTTTTCAGGTCTTAGGCAGGCTAAAATTGATGCTAGGAAGACTGAGATTGACCTTAATGAGACGGAGAAGGCAGTTACAGAAAAAGTGGAAAATGCTTGGGAGTCATTAAAGTCTGCTAGAGCCCAAATCAAATCATTTAATGCTCAAATAGATGCGGCAAAAGTTGCTTTAGAGGGTGTTGAAAGAGAGGCGGCGGTAGGTTCTAGAACAGTGCTGGATGTATTAGATTCTGAGCAGGAATTGCTTGATGCAAAGGTCAGTTTAATTGGCGCTCAGAGGGATGAAGTTTTGGCAAGTTTCCAGCTTCTAGAAGCTACAGGACAATTGACTGCAAAAAAGCTAGGGTTGGCTGTGAAAGTCTATGA
>PTLG01000075.1 GCA_002937995.1 Alphaproteobacteria bacterium MarineAlpha3_Bin7
GACCCATCCTCATAGAGAGAGGTCAATATTAACTAATCCACAAAAATATCTAAAAAAGGTTCCTTGTGCCCAATGTAATGGAACTGGTGTAAATCTAAAGGAGGATGTGAAAGAAACATGCCATGGTATCTCCAATATTATTTAGTTGTATTTAAAACAAATACCTGTGTTGAATATTTTTAGAATCGGGAATATTATCTAGTTGATTAAAAATGGAGGTTTACTTATGTTTAAAAAATATTTGTGCTTTTTAGGGGTTGTGGTCTGTTTGCTTTCGTTCCTAGCGCTACCACATAATAGTTTTGCTAAAGATGATGGTTATGGGGCTGTAATTTCAGAAAATCCTGGAAAATCTATTGGTGTCGTTGGATGTGGAGTAGCGATTGCATTTTTTCCTCCAGCCGCCGCGGTTTGCGCTCTAACAGTTGCAACTGGCGCAGTAGTGGATGAGATAGACGATTAACTGTTTAAAAAACTAGTCCTGACCCTGCTTATTTTAGTATTGTTTGAATAAGTAGGGGTGGGTCTAGTTCAATATCTGTATGAAAATAACTATTATAGATCTTTTGCTAATAGCTATGATATTGGCAGTAATAACTTTTGTTTTGAAGTTAAACGTAGGTGATCTCCTTGGTATATAACAACTAAGCGTCAGCATTAATTTTAATTGCTGACAAAATAGCTTGGACTATGTTAGTAAATCCCCTAAAATGTGAACAGGATTTGAGAGGTGGTTCTTAGGAAAATCTGCTGCTTTCAGGGTGGTTGTCGTTCTACACTGGAAAAATGAGTGAGTATGCTTGACACGTATAAATACGTCTATTACACAGCTTTGATTAGTGCTAGTAGGGGGCGTAGTTCAGTTGGTTAGAATGCCGGCCTGTCACGCCGGAGGTCGCGGGTTCGAGTCCCGTCGCTCCCGCCACGTTGCCGTATTTTTTTGCATATGATCTTAAGTAAACTATATAAAAGTCGGGGACTTTTAATAAGTCTAATATGTAAGTTTAATGATCAAGTGGAAAGTATATGAACTCCCTCCTTATTGAATATTTACCAATATTAATTTTTCTAGGTCTAGCAGTTGGGCTTGCATTGGCCATTGTTACTGCCTCCCTTATTGTAGCTAGGCAAAAACCAGATCAAGAAAAATTGTCGGCTTACGAATGTGGCTTTGAGCCATTTGAAGATGCCCGTATAAAGTTCGATGTTCGTTTTTACCTGGTAGCTATACTTTTTATTATTTTTGATTTAGAGGTTGCATTTCTGTTTCCTTGGGCTGTCTCACTTGGAAATATTGGCGTATTTGGATTTTTTTCAATGGTTATCTTTCTGCTTATTTTGACAGTAGGCTTTATCTATGAATGGAAGAAGGGAGCGTTAGAGTGGGAGTAAAAACTGGCAATTTGGACATTCCTAATAAAAAAGGGAGTGTTTCAGAGAGCGATCTTGTGTTTAGCAATATGTCCGAAGATCTAATTGACAAAGGTTTTGTTGTTGGCAGTCTTGATAAATTAGTAAATTGGGCGAGAACTGGCTCGCTCTGGCCTATGACTTTTGGTTTGGCCTGCTGCGCTGTAGAAATGATGCATGCTTATATGCCACGTTATGATTTGGATCGGTTTGGTGTTGTCCCAAGGCCTAGTCCCCGTCAATCTGATGTAATAATTGTGGCAGGTACTCTTACCAATAAGATGGCGCCAGCTTTTAGGAAGGTTTATGATCAAATGGCTGAGCCAAGATATGTTATTTCCATGGGATCATGTGCCAATGGCGGAGGATATTACCATTACTCTTATTCAGTTGTAAGGGGTTGTGATCGAGTAGTACCTGTTGATATCTATGTGCCAGGCTGCCCCCCAACGGCGGAGGCTTTGGTCTATGGTATCTTGCAACTCCAGAAAAAAATTCGTCGTACTGGGACTATCATGCGATGAGCAAGTGGTCCTCATAAAAGTTGAATATGTCTGACCTACAGGAAATAGAGAGTGTAGCAGAGTCTATCAGAGATGGGATAGGGGCCATCGTTAAAGACTTGTCTATAGTTGGAGACCAACTAGTGGCTATTGTCGAGAAGGAAGATATTGCAAAACTCCTACTTTTTTTGCGCGATGATGTTAATTGTCAGTTCAAACAATTAATGGATATTTGCGGAGTAGATTATCCCGAGAGACCTCAGAGATTTGAGGTGGTTTATAATCTTCTTAGTCTTGTGCACAACAATCGCGTTACGGTCAAAGTGATGCTGGATGACAATTCTTCGATTCCGTCAGTTAGTAAGGTTTTTAGTTCTGCTGACTGGTGGGAGAGAGAAATTTGGGATTTATTTGGGATATTTTTTTCTGGTCATCCAGACTTACGTCGAATTTTGACAGATTATGGATTTGATGGACATCCTCTCCGTAAAGATTTTCCTCTAACTGGGTATGTTGAAGTTAGATATGATGACGCCCAAAAAAGAGTTGTTTACGAGCCAGTAAAATTGACCCAGGAATATAGAGATTTTGACTTTCTGAGCCCATGGGAAGGTATGAATATAAATAAAGATGAAATCATTCAAGATGTCCCTGACCCCAAAGATGGTAAGTTAAAATAATGCCAGACCAGCAAATTAAGAATTTTACACTTAATTTTGGCCCCCAACATCCGGCCGCACACGGAGTGTTGAGATTGGTACTTGAAATGGATGGAGAGGTCATAGATCGAGCCGACCCCCACATAGGTCTGCTTCATCGTGGTACTGAAAAATTGATCGAAAATAAAACATACTTGCAGGCAGTGCCATATTTTGATCGTCTGGACTATGTAGCTCCCCAAAATCAAGAGCATGCGTTTGCCCTTGCCGTTGAGAGGTTAGCTGATATGGAAGTGCCGCCAAGAGCTCAATATATAAGAGTTCTATACGCAGAAATCGGCAGAATCCTTAATCATATTTTGAATATCACTGCCTATGCAATGGACGTAGGTGCTATGACTCCTATGCTATGGGCTTTTGAACACAGGGAACTATTGATGGAGTTCTGTGAGAGGGCTAGTGGTGCTAGACTTCATATGGCTTATTTTAGACCAGGAGGGGTTGCACAAGACCTTCCTGCAGGACTTCTTGATGATATTTCGAGTTGGGCTAATGAGTATCCAAAGATGATTGATGAGCTTGAGGGGTTACTAACTGATAATAGAATTTTCAAGCAAAGAACCGTTGATGTGGGCATTGTCTCTGCAGAACAAGCAAATGATTGGGCATTTTCGGGCCCAAATCTTAGGGCATCAGGTGTTGCTTGGGATTTACGCAAGTCGCAACCTTATGATGTTTATGAGAAGATGGATTTTGATATACCTATTGGTAAGAACGGGGATTGCTATGATCGTTATTTAATCAGAATGTACGAGATGAGGGAGTCATTGAAAATAATTCATCAATGTGTGAAAGAAATACCCCCTGGTCCAATCTCTACTGATAATAACAAAGTAACCCCGCCGTCTAGAGAAGAAATGAAACATTCTATGGAAGCATTGATTCATCATTTTAAACTTTACACTGAAGGGTATCACGTTCCAGAAGGAGAAACTTATACTGCGGTTGAGGCACCAAAAGGAGAATTCGGAGTATTTTTGGTGTCAGATGGAACAAATAAACCTTATCGTTGTAAAATAAGAGCCCCTGGGTTTGCCCACTTACAGGCTTTAGACATGATGTCTAGCGGTCATATGCTTGCAGATGTTGTAGCAAATATTGGCTCTATTGACGTCGTATTTGGAGAAATCGACCGATGAACAAAGTTATTGATGGTGAAATGGGGTTGGACAGTTTTTCGTTTAGTTCTCAAAACAAGGACTTGGCCGAGGTAGAAATAGCTAAGTACCCTGAGGGTCGGAAGGCCAGTGCGGTTATGCCTCTTTTGGAGTTGGCACAGAGACAAAATGGGGGCTGGTTGTCTCGTGCTGCCATGGATTACGTTGCTGAAACTTTGGATATGCCGTTTATAAAAGTATACGAGGTTGCTACATTCTATACAATGTATAACCTCAAGAAGGTGGGAAAATTTCATGTGCAGGTTTGTACAAATTTGCCGTGCTGGTTGCGTGGCTCAGATCAAGTAGTAGATGCTTGTAAGAATCAGCTAAATATAAGTTTTGGTGAGACAAGTGAAGATGCTATGTTCACCCTCACTGAGGTTGAGTGTCTCGGGGCCTGTGTAAATGCACCTATGATGCAAGTAAATGATGATTATTATGAAGACCTGAATGAAGTCTCGACAAAGTCTATACTTTCGGAATTAGCATCAGGCAATTCTCCTAAACCAGGGTCTCAAATCGATCGTAAAAGTTGTGAGCCAATAGGTGGGCTCACTTCTCTAATTCAGCAGAGTAAAGAAGCTATTGAGAGTAAATAAATGTTAAAAGATAATGATAGAATTTTTACAAATTTATATGGCCATTCTGAGAGGTTTTTATCAGGCGCTCGGTTGAGGGGAGACTGGGAGGGTACGGGTAATTTAATAAAAAAGGGAAAAGAATCTATAATTAATGAAATAAAGGAATCAGGTTTAAGAGGTCGCGGTGGTGCCGGATTTAGCACAGGATTAAAGTGGTCTTTTATGCCAAAGGATGTTGGTGAACGCCCTCATTACTTAGTGATTAATGCTGACGAAGGGGAGCCTGGCACGTGTAAGGATCGAGAAATTATGAGGCACGAGCCGCATAAATTATTAGAAGGATGTTTGTTAGCGGGTTTTGCCATGGGAGCCCATGTGGCATATATCTACGTTCGAGGCGAGTTTTATAGAGAAATAGAAGTTTTGCAACATGCGATTAATGAGGCATATGATGCCGATTTAATTGGTGATAACGCCTGTAACTCAGGCTGGAAATTTGACGTTTACGTTCATCGTGGATCTGGAGCTTATATTTGTGGAGAAGAAACAGCTCTAATTGAAAGTTTAGAAGGAAAAAAGGGGCAACCCAGACTGAAGCCTCCTTTTCCAGCTAATGCGGGTCTTTACGGTTGTCCAACTACTGTGAATAATGTTGAGTCTATTGCAGTGGTGCCAGAAATATTGAGAAGAGGTGCAAGTTGGTTTAGTGGACTTGGTCGACCCAACAATACAGGAACTAAACTATTTAATATTTCTGGTCATGTAGAGCAACCGTGCACAGTTGAGGAAGAGATGAGTATTCCACTGAGGGAGCTAATCGAAAAACATGCTGGAGGGGTCAGGGGTGGTTGGAATAATTTATTAGCCGTTATACCTGGTGGGGCCTCGGTTCCAGTTTTGCCAAGAAAGTTGTGTGATAACGTTTTAATGGATTTTGACTCTCTAGCGGAGGTAAAATCGGGGCTCGGCACAGCGGCAGTTATGGTTATGGATAAAAGTACGGATATAGTGGCAGCTATTGCTCGTCTCTCCGCATTCTACAAGCATGAGAGCTGTGGTCAGTGTACGCCATGTAGAGAGGGCACGGGCTGGATGTATAGAATGATGGAGAGGATGGTAACTGGGGATGCTAAAATAGAGGAAATAGATCTTCTTGAAGAGGTAACTAAACAGGTGGAAGGTCATACTATTTGTGCTCTGGGGGATGCAGCAGCTTGGCCTATACAGGGCCTAATAAGGCATTTCAGACCGGAGATGGAAGATCGAATTTCGCAGTTTAAATCAACAAAAGTGGCTTAGGTGGGGTTATGCCAAGTATTAAAATAAATGGTCGTGATATTGAAGTTGAAGAGGGTTTGACTGTTTTGCAAGCTTGTGAAGAAGCTGGCGTAGAAATACCTCGGTTTTGCTACCATGAGCGCCTTTCGATTGCCGGCAATTGTAGGATGTGTTTGGTTGAAATGGAACCTTCTCCGAAGCCCATAGCATCGTGTGCAATGCCTATCAATGATGGGATGGTTATTCACACAGATACTGATTTAGTAAAGAAGGCAAGAGAGGGGGTTATGGAATTTCTCCTTATTAACCATCCTCTTGATTGTCCAATATGCGATCAAGGTGGGGAATGTGATCTTCAAGATCAGGCGATGGGCTACGGCCTGGATAAGTCCCGTTTTTTGGAATCTAAACGTGCAGTTAAGAATAAGTATTTAGGGCCTTTAGTCTCTACGATAATGACTAGATGCATTCACTGTACAAGATGTATTAGGTTCGCCCAAGAGATTGCAGGAGTTCCAGAATTAGGTGCGACAGGACGTGGTGAAAATATGGAGGTGGGTACCTATGTTGAAAAGGCATTATCCTCGGAACTGTCTGGTAATTTGGTTGATTTATGTCCAGTTGGTGCGCTCACATCGAAGCCGTATGAATTTAAAGCACGATCCTGGGAGTTGGTTAAGACTCAGTCAATAGATGTTTTTGATGCTATGGGGTCTAATATCCGTATTGATAGCAGAGGTTCTGAGGTAATGAGAGTTTTGCCTAGAATTAATAACTCAATCAATGAAGAATGGATTTCGGACAAAACCCGACATGCTTGTGACGGTCTTGGTAGGCAGAGGTTAGACAGGCCGTATGTAAGAAGAAATGGAAAATTAGAAGAGGAAAGTTGGGACGGAGTTTTGTCAGTGATAGCAGAGAAAATGATTAATACCAGTCCAAAAAGAATGGCTGCTATCGCAGGGGATCTAGTGGACTGTGAATCACTAGTGTCGTTAAAAGATTTAATGCAAACACTTGGATGCAATAATTTGGATTGTCGTCAGGATAGTGGTGCTTTTGGTAATCCTAGATCAAGTTATATTTTTAATTCGGGGATAAAAGGAATTGATCGGGCTGATGTTATTCTTCTAATAGGGTGCAATCCTAGGTGGGAGGCTCCTGTTTTAAATGCACGTATTAGGAAACAATACCTTAATGGAGCAATTATTGGTGTCATTGGGCCTGAGTTTGATTTGACGTTCCCCTTCGAGCATTTAAGCCCAGACCTAAAAGAAATTAAAAATATGTTAGAGCACCCCTCTGAATTTAGTGATAAGTTGGCTAAGGCTCGGCGTCCAATGCTTGTTCTCGGTTCTGGGGCTTTAGCGAGGGAAGATGGTGAGGCAATATTAGGTGCTGCAAGAGATTTAGCAGAGAGGGTTAATATAGTTAATTCTGAATGGAACGGCTTTAATGTACTTCAAAGAGCTGCGTCCAGAGTTGGTGGGTTAGATCTAGGGTTTGTTCCAAAAACAAACAAAGATTTAGGTACGCGGGAAATCTTGAGGGCTGCTGAAAAAAAAGAGATAGATGTGATTTATTTGTTAGGTTCTGATGAAATTGAGATGGATCGTTTGGGGGATGCTTTTGTAATTTATCAGGGGCATCATGGTGATGCGGGCGCGCATAGAGCTGATGCTATTTTACCAGGGGCTGCCTATACAGAGAAAAATGGTACATATGTAAACCTTGAGGGCAGGTGCCAAAGAGCCCTAAGGGCCGTTTTTCCCCCTGGGGAAGCAAAGGAGGATTGGGCCATTATAAGAGCTTTGTCAGAGAGAATAGGTAAAAAGTTACCGTTTGATAATTTGTTACAAGTAAGGGAGAGGATGTCAGAGGTCAATCCTATTTTTTCTAATGTAAATAAAATAAGTGAGGCGAGCTGGGGTGAGTTTGGCAGCAGAGGAGAAATTAAAGACAGTGAATTTATTCAGCCAATAGAAAATTTTTATATGACAGATGTAATCAGCAGAGCTTCGGCTACGATGGCTGAATGTACTGAAGTAGCGTTGGCCAAAAAAGAGAAGGCAGCCTAGTAGATGTATGAGCTTTGGCATGATTACGTATTTCCTCTAATATGGATAGTAGCCCAGATCTTAATGGTAGTGGTGCCGCTGCTAATCGGAGTTGCATATTTAACCTATGCAGAGCGCAAGGTTATAGGTGCTATGCAGCTCCGAAGGGGGCCAAATGTTGTAGGTCCCTATGGTTTATTCCAGCCGATCGCTGACGGGATGAAATTATTCTTTAAGGAAACCATCATTCCCACGGGGGCAAATAAGTTGGTGTTTGTGTTTGCCCCAATGCTCACCTTCGTTTTGGCTCTCGTGGCGTGGGCAGTGATACCCGTAGGTGAAGGGTTAGTGATTTCGGATATTAATGTGGGGATATTGTACCTTTTTGCTGTTGCATCATTGGGGGTATATGGAATTTTAATGGCTGGTTGGGCTAGTAATTCCAAGTATGCTTTTTTAGGAGCTATCAGGTCAGCGGCCCAGATGGTGTCCTATGAAGTTTCAATGGGTTTCGTTATAATTACAGTATTACTGGTTGCCGGCTCTTTAAACCTTTCAGAAATAGTGCGGGCTCAGGAGGAGACAGTATGGTTTGTTATTCCGCTATTTCCGATGGCAGTAATCTTCTTTATTTCAACGTTAGCTGAAACAAATCGGCACCCCTTTGATATGCCAGAGGCTGAAGCCGAATTGGTTTCGGGGTATAACGTAGAATATTCAGCAATGACCTTTGCCCTATTTTTCCTTGGTGAGTATGCAAATATGATTTTAATGGCTGGGATGACTACAATCCTATTCCTGGGAGGGTGGTTGCCGCCATTTGATATAGCGCCATTTAATTGGGTGCCAGGGCCAATTTGGTTTATTACAAAAATGTGCTTTATACTTTTTATTTTTTTATGGGTAAGGGCAACATTTCCAAGGTACAGATATGACCAGTTAATGAGACTAGGTTGGAAGGTTTTTCTGCCCATCTCACTTGCTGCGGTTGTAGTGGTAGCAGGTATAGTTGTTTTTTTTGATTTAAGTCAGGTAATTGTCAGGAGTTAGGGATAGTCCATGTTTATTAAGAGAATAATAACGTCAGTGTTTCTGTTGGAGCTATTATCCGGTCTTTTTCTAACCTTAAGATATTTTTTTAGAGCTAAGGTAACTCTAAATTATCCCTTTGAAAAAGGCCCCCTAAGTCCCAGGTTCAGGGGGGAACATGCCCTTCGCAGATATCCAAATGGGGAGGAAAGGTGTATAGCTTGCAAGTTATGTGAGGCCATTTGCCCGGCTCAGGCTATAACTATTGAGGCTGAGGCTAGAGAAGATGGAAGTAGGAGAACGACAAGATATGATATTGATATGGTCAAGTGTATTTATTGTGGTTTATGTCAAGAAGCTTGCCCAGTAGATGCGATAGTTGAAGGCCCTAATTTTGAGTTTGCAACAGAAACTAGGGAGGAGCTTCTTTATGACAAGGAACGTTTATTAGCTAATGGTGATAGGTGGGAGACAGAATTGGCGGCTAGGATAGAGGCGGATTCCGCCTATAGGTAGGCCTCTTTCATCGAAAACATTGAGGCAAAGGGATTAGTATTGTGATTATACAAACGCTAGCTTTTTATTTATTTTCATCAGTTACTGTTTTTGCAGCTGTGATGGTTATATCTTCAAAAAACCCAGTGCATTCCGTTTTATTCCTTATATTGGCGTTCTTCAATTCAGCAGGTCTATTTGTTTTATTAGGTGCTGAGTTTTTAGCTATGATTCTTGTTGTTGTCTATGTGGGTGCGGTTGCCGTTTTATTTATGTTTGTTGTGATGATGTTAGATATCAATATTGCCGAGCTAAAGCACGGTTTTCTGCAGTATTTGCCATTGGGGGGAGTGGTTGGTCTAATTTTGCTTTTGGAGCTAATCTTGTCATTGGGGGGATTTATAATCTCATCCCAATCTCAGAGCTCAATTGCTGCACCGAGGCCCAATATTAATGAAGTTACTAATACTGAAGCAATTGGTAATTTGATTTATACTAACTACATCTATTTTTTTCAGGCGGCAGGTCTTATACTTTTGGTAGCTATGATTGGGGCAATAGTATTAACACATAGATCAAGAGAAAATGTAAGAAAACAAAATATTAGTGATCAAATTAATAGACGCCCTCAAGATACAATAGAAATTAAAAAAGTAACAACAGGGAGTGGTGTTTGATGGGCGGAATAGCTATATCCCACTATCTGATTTTATCTTCAATAATCCTAACTTTAGGAGTTTTCGGGATTTTCCTAAATAGAAAAAATGTAATAATTATTCTAATGTCAATAGAGCTAATTCTTTTATCAGTGAATATTAATTTAGTAGCTTTTTCGGCATACCTAGGGGATCTGGTTGGGCAGGTTTTTGCTTTATTTATCCTCACTGTTGCTGCAGGGGAGGCGGCAATAGGCTTAGCAATATTGGTTGTTTATTTCAGAAATCGCGGGTCAATAGCTGTAGAAGATATTAAGATGATGAGAGGTTGAGTTGAGGTAGAGATGTATTTGATCGCTATATTTTCGCCTCTGTTGGGAAGTATTTTAGCCGGGACTGTATCCCTCCTAATATCTAGAGTAAGTAAAACAAAAAGGGAGTCATTTGATCGTGCCGCCCAATTGGTCACTATTGCTGGTATGTTGATTGCCTCCTTGGCTGGAACCTATTCCTTTATAGATGTCGTTGTTTTAGACAATCCAAACTATACACCGCTTTTTACATGGGTTAATTCAGGTGACTTAAGTTTTCAGTGGGCTCTACGCGGAGATACTCTTTCAGTATTGATGGTGTTAATGGTCACATGGATTTCAACAATGATCCATATTTATTCAGTCGGCTATATGTCTCACGACAAATCTATTCCGCGATTTATGAGTTATTTATCTTTATTTACTTTTTTTATGCTGATGTTGGTGACTTCCAACAACCTTATACAGCTATTTTTTGGATGGGAAGGAGTGGGCTTAGCTTCCTATCTGTTGATCGGTTTTTGGTATGAAAAACCTTCAGCGTGTGCCGCTGCTATAAAAGCTTTTGTAGTTAATAGGGTTGGAGATTTTGGCTTTGCATTAGGAATTTTTGCAACTTTTATGCTTTTCGGAAGTGTGAGTTTTGATGTGATATTTGGTCTGAGTGGGGAAAAATCTACTACATACTTTGAAGTTTTTGGTGGCGAGTTCCACGCGTTAACTGTAATTTGTTTGTTATTGTTTATTGGAGCAATGGGTAAATCAGCTCAGTTGGGATTGCATACTTGGTTGCCAGACGCGATGGAGGGACCTACTCCTGTATCTGCCTTGATACATGCAGCAACTATGGTC
>PTLG01000076.1 GCA_002937995.1 Alphaproteobacteria bacterium MarineAlpha3_Bin7
ATTTTCTTTTGCTGAGAGCTTGGCCTTAAAAACTACATTTTCAAACCCCTCCAAGGATGACTCTATAGCTAACTTAATATTGGGATCTCTCAAAACAACTCGCATCCAATTATCACCCCCAAAGCGCCAAGCTTTATAATAATATACTTGCAACCCTGAGAGATTTCTCCAAGACAGCTCCCTCTCACGGAATATTCTCACTTTGATACACTTTTCTGAAATAGTGATCCTAGTTAAATGGCGAATAAGAGTCCTGATGAAGATAATAAAAGACAACAGAAAAATAATGGCCGAGATCCACAACAAACCGAACAAATCACTGAAGAAAAACAAAACTAGAACTGGCAAAGCCATCCCGATCGAAGACTTAATGTAATCTGGCCTTAATATAGAAGTAGTGTAGTAATACTGTCTTTCCATTAAGATTACTATAAATATACTTATCTAAGATTTATTGGCTGCTAATGCAGCGCCCAGATCCCGGGTGGTTCTTTCCAACCTCTCAGCTATTGCTCTGGTAACATTTGCACCTGTCTGTGGATCCTCGGCAATCATTGTAAAAAAGACATCTTTTTCTATACTCATTAGTTCAAGTTGAGTACCTGCTTCTATCGTAGCAGTTCTAGGTGCCTCGCATAGCAACGCTAACTCTCCAAATAAATCATTCTTTTTCATTGTAACAAGTTTATTACGCCCATCCGGAGTTTCCAAATAAACCTCCGCTTCACCTTCTAAAACAACAAAGGCCTTATCTCCGACATCTCCCTGCTTAATAACTACTTGTCCAGGATCATATTGATATCTCTCACTAGCAAATGACAGGAGCTTAAGCTTTGATCGGTCCATGCTAGCGAACATAGGTATTGCTGCAAGTACATCTATCTCTTCACCAAAGCCACCCTCGATTTCTGTCTCTGGTTTGTCGGAAGAGTCGGAAGGTTGCGAAACTGATCCGTCAGATCCAGAAATTCTGCCACTTTCCATTTTAAAAACTTGGTCAAAATTACCATCTATTTCAGCTTCACTAGGAACAAGCAAAAAACTCTTTCCTTCTTGCTCTTTTCTTATAGATTCTAGCACCGATTTTTGGCTTTCAGAGTCCAAACCAGACAAAGCTTCATTGAGAATAAAGAGCTCTGGCTGCTTTATTAGGCTACGAGCAACAGCTAACTTTTGACGCTGGACTGGAGAGAGCCTTGCTCCGCCAATTGCAACATCAAAATCAAGACCTAAATTTATTACTTCGTTACGCAAGCCCATATCTCCGATCACTTCAGCCAGAACCTCGCCAACCTTTTCAGCACTACCTGCTTTCTCGCTTGCTCGTTTTCCAAAAAGAATATTGTCTTGTATACTAGAAGCTGCGTTATAATTTCCAGCTTCAAAAAATTCTACCGAGGCAACCAAGTTCTCTGGCAAATTGACAGAAAATTCGCTTCTGGCTTCGAGAATTCTTGCTTCAAATTTGTCGTCCACTAAACCTAAATGATGCCTAGCTGGTATTAGTTTAAAGGGTAGCTCAACCAACAATGATTGATCCTCGTTTGAAAGTTTTTCAAGTCCATTCTCTGTCACCCTTTTAAGAACAGCTTGAAATTCAGGTAAATCATCTGGCCCAATAAAACTAAATTTTTCCCAAAAATCATGATCTGGTGGCAATCCTTGAAACAGATCAACCATAATCTCTGCTAACCGCTGCCCCTTCCTAATAAATTCTTCTCTCAAGCCAACTTTTTCAAGCAAACCCATTACATATTCATTATTACCCAGGTTTTCTACTTCAAATAGTTCTCCAACTGGGGTACCAAAAAGAATATTCTCGGCCACAGAAGCATTACTATTGAACTTTTCAGAGTCAAAGGGTTCAACAAAGTCAGCAATATTAGCTTCATCTAAACGAGACCTCATCTTGGTTCTAGCCTCTAGTAATTTATCTGCTAACTCTCTATTATCCGAAGGATCTATGGTTTGCCTGAGCCCGATAGCATAGACATCATCCTCCAAACCTACGACCTTTAAATAATGCTGCATCCTCTCCACTAGCTGGTCTTCGGTCTCTGCTCCTGCCGCCAAATTATCAACCCAATTTGCATTTATATCTTTTGGTGAATTTCCAGTACTTTCAGCCTCATTAACCTGAATCTCTCTCTCTTTCTTAATATCTCCCTCGTATTGCACTTCATCTACTGGTCTATGCTTAAGGCCATAAAGCAAATTATCCCGAATAGATCCTGCAAAAATATATGGTGTTTGCCCTGCATAGGAAATTTGACGCCCAGTATTAGACTCAGGCAAGCCAGAAAGGTCTGTATCTCCGAGTGCAACTTTACCACCAGTCGGATGCAATAATCGCGCAATCAACTGAGAAAACTCTCCCTTTCCACCACCAGAAGGCCCGACAACCGCAAAGTGTGACGGCAAATCAATTCTCATGGATGCCCCATCAACAACCTTTAGACCGTCATCTTCAGCGAGACTAGTATTTGCTGCAACCAACTCACCCTTTATTGAAACATCATTAGGTTCTCCTGCCAGTTTATCTTCTTCTAAAAGATCTGGTAACTCAAACTTTTCGATAAGTTGCTCATATTTTATTCGCGCATCCTCTTTCCGCTGATAATAACCCAACAACATTTTCCAAGGAGCAGAAACATCTTTATAAGCACCCAAAACTGCAATAAGTGACCCAACGGTCATATCACCCTTTATTACGAGCCATCCGCCTATTGAATAAAAGAAAAATGGTGTTAAAAGCGCTAGAAAATTATTTACAAACTTAATAAAGAATTTTTTCTTGTATATCTCATAACGTATTTGGAAAATTCTTCCTAATCTAGAGGAAAAATCAGCCAATTCAAATTGAGAAGTGTCATTAGCATGAACCTCATGTGCACCAGTCACGGCCTCCCCGATACGCTCATTTAACCTTCGAACTGTCACAACTCGTTGTTTGCCGAGCGCATTAACTTGGCGCTGGAGTTTTGGGATCAGCCATGCCTGAACTGGATAAAGAGCAATCGCGGCTAGACCTAGTTTCCAATCTTGAACAAACATAAATCCCATAAGGGTAAGCAACAAGCCACCCTGATAGGAAGGTAAATTCAGTGCATCGCCGAAAAATCCACCCAATGGCTCCGTCTCCAAAGTCACCATTGATACAACTTCTCCCTGCGAAGTTTTTCTGAATTGCGGCAAAGGAAACCTAAGCACCCTCTCAATCAACTGATAGCGGAGGCGCCTCAGCAAACGTTCACCAGCCGCTCCCCTATAAACATTTAGAAAGAACTTAAAACCACCATTTACGACAACTAAAATGAGGAAAAGCGCGCAAAGTACCATAAGGAACTCTATCTGCCCTAGTTCAAAACCATAGTAGTCATATGGAAATGCTATCCCATTATCTTTACCTTTTATCGCCTTATCGACAATTTGTTTTGGTATATCTAGAGAGAAAAAATAAAAAGGTAGGGAAGCAAGTGTTATCAAAATCAGTACTAATTGCTGAGTTTTACTGTATTTAAATACGAATTGAAAAACGCCCCTCTCCATGGCAATAGCTCCTCTCCCGAATTAAGTATTTAACCTTTTCCCTACCCACAAAAACTAATTTAAGGAAGTGGGATTGACCTAATCATATCTCAAAAAAAGCGTATTCGCTAGGCATATAAATCAATTATTTAAATACTAAAGAGGCGAGTAAATTAGCCGTATTTTTAGCCCCATTTATATTTAAATTATTCTGTTTATTATTTTTCCAATTTTTCGTCTGATTAATAGCCTCTACCAGCCATTTATCAGATAGATTTTCCTCAGAGATCTGCCTAATCAAACCTCTATCTTCAAGTAGTTTAGCCCTCAAGGTTTGCTCCGTCTCTTTACCTCCTGCATAGGGGATCGCTATACCATTTGCACCACATGCCAGAACTTCCATCACAGTATTATAACCACCCTGAGATATAGAGAGTGAACAATTTTTAAGTAATTGAATAAAATCTGGTCGAGCTCTCTCAACAATAATACCGTCAGGGGCTAGATCCTTAATTTCCTCAAGCTTCATTGTATCCATATAATGGCCGGCCAATAGTCTCCATGTTGAATTGGATAAGTAGGTGTGAGGCCTAACCCTGACAGCAGTTTCTAATATTAGCTCGCCAACAGCCCCACTGCCTGAAGATACTATTACTTCATCCTTACCCACACCACCTGATTCGCAATTAATCTTATCCAACTCTACGACATAACCAGTATAGGATAGAAGATCACTTATCTGGAATGCTTTTGGAAAGGTCTTATCAAAACCAATAAATTGTGGGTCACCATGAACCAATATTTTATCAAAATATTTTTTAGACATTTTAACCATATGATTTGTTCTTTTTGTCTCGACTTTCTCTACAAGTATATCGCGAACAGAAGAAACAATTAATGGCCTGGGATTAGAGGAGATTGCTCTCTCTAAAAGAGGTATAATCTCAAACTCTAACATTCGACGACCAAAGGGAAACATCTCAACTAGAAGTATGTCGGGTTTTATTCTCTCAAACGCAGTAACCAGAGTCTCTATTCTTGTTTGTTTTGTATGGTTTGATAGAGGACTACCATCCTCCTCGACTAGTCCAGAGAAATTTCTATCTGCTGCCCGGACTTCTGGTAGCTGGATAAATTCCATCCCACCTTTGTCAATTACTGGAACAAATTTTCCACCAGAAACCAGAGTTATATCAAAACCCACAGAATTCATAGAACGAGCCAATGTAGTGGCACGTTTAAGATGTCCAATTCCCAATAAATGCTGAACATAAAAAAGTAACTTTGGTTTTTTTGTCATATCCCATACTTAATATTTTACATGCTTACATTCATTTTAACGATTGAAAGTGCCCCCCCAAACTCAACTTCAAAAATATGTAAACAGTTATCTAATATTTTATCATTTGGTTTACTTTTCATATCCCAACCAACCGCCATAGCATAAGCTGCTCTGATTACACCTTTGTGACAAACGGCAATAGTATCTTCTTTTTGTTCAAAAATATCAGAAAATAGATCTTTTAGCCTTTTTTGAACCTCTCTGGGGCTCTCTCCATCGGGTGCTCTAAAATCCAGACCCTTTGCTTCCCAAGCAGCCATTAAATCGCCAAGTTCCTCTCTCAAATCATTAAGAATACATCCTTCCCACTGCCCCCAATCCATTTCTATTAGCCTATTATCCGTTTCAGGATTAAAACCAGATAAAATATTAGCTGTCTCCGTTGCCCGACCCAGTGGACTTGAAATCCACCTAAAGTTATTTAACTTTTGGGGCAAAATCCAATTTGAAACCTGCTGTTGGCCGCTGGAATCTAAAGGTACATCGGTGTGACCTTGAACAATCTTTTTTTTATTCCACTCAGTAACTCCGTGCCTAATTAGTACTAGCTTAGTCATTTTATCAAACCTCTTAAAGCAGGGCCAACTAACTTAGCGGCATAATCAATAGAGTGTTCTTCATTCATAATTTTAATTGCTGCTGAACTCATTTTGGCTAATCTAGCCTTGTCCGCACTTAATAAATTAATAGCATCTACAAAAGCTTTTACGTCCCCTACTGGTGTCAAAACACCGGTTTTATTTTCTCTAACAATATCACCGACTCCACCATTACTACCCGCTATCACGGGTAATCCATTAAATTGAGCCTCGAGCAAAGACATCCCGTAAGCTTCATCAATTGCGGGCCATAAAAAAATATCTGAGTTAGACATCAAGTAAGATAGTTTTCCTTTATCCACCTCCCCGAGAAACTTAACTGGCAACCCTTCAAATAGTTTTTCTACCTCTATCCTTGCTGGGCCACCCCCAGCGACAAGAAGTTTCCAATCCAAATGAGCCACCTCCCGTAACGCCTCTGCCAAAGTGCGGTAAGATTCATATTTTGCACCATATCGCATCATGGCCACACTCAAAAAAATTAGTCTATCAGTATTACCTCGACAAGAATCAATCAAAGACCTGTTAAGTGACCCTGATTTACCCGGCTCTTGAAACTCCTTATAAGTAAATGGTTTTATACCAATATAGTGATCTGTTGACTGTAGTATAGAACTCACCAAGGGATAATCTCTGCTATTTAAACCCAATATCAAATCAGCATGTTTTATTGAATTTTCAACTTGAATATGACTATTTTTCCATGGACCGTTGGCGCGCTTTGGAGCATGAGAAACTTCAGCAATGACGTAAGGGATATTTATTTTTTTTGTTACTTTTAACCCTATCCAGTCTGGGGCCTTATAATAAACATGATATGTGAACCAAATATCGGGCTTCCAACTTACAGTACTGTTTAAATAAGACTCAGCTAGTTTATCGGCAATTGAGCTACCCTGAGCTTCCAACTTTCTCTGAACCTTCTCCCTTCCCTCCGGTTCCCGACTCTGAAATTCTGAGACGAGTCTCACGTCATGCCCTAAATATTCTAGAAGGTAAATTAAGGACCTCGCCATTTCACGGTCTCCAGAAGGTATCCGTGAGTTTGGTGATTTTAGCGGAGCATAGAAGGCAATATTCATATCTATTCAAAAACTCGGAATCATTTTTGTAAATTAAAAAGTTCAATTAGTGGCAATATACAATTTTCATGACTAAACTCCTGAAATACTAGCTCTTGACCAGAAATTCCCATTCTTTTTCTCTCAGATTGTGAATCTATCAGACGCTCTAAGTTAGCACATAGTCCATCAACATCTCCGGGCTCAACTAATAAACCATTATTACCGTCTTGAATAAGTTCCGGTATTGCTGAAATACGTGTTGATATACACGGGATCCCCTGACTTTGCGCCTCAATTAATACATTTGGCAGGCCATCACGATCACCATTTTTTGCAATTTTACTAGCCAAAATAAAAATGTCTGCATCTATGTAACTAGATAATACCTCATTCTGAGAACATGTACCTCGCCAAATTATTTTTTTACTAATATCATAGGCAACTGCCAATTTTTTAAGTCTATTGAGGCTCTTCCCTCCCCCAATATGTTCAAATGTCCAGTTTAAGTTTTTGGGTAATCTTGATAGAGCCAAAAGCAAATCCTCAAAACCTTTTTTTTCCACCACCCTTCCGACAGATAGAAGGCGAGTCCCAATATTAGACTTGAAATAATTCTTTTTATTAGCTGGAAATCGTTTCAAGTCTATCCCATGGTAAGCCATTTTAATTTTTTCGGGATCATCAGTAAATTTATTTAGATATTTCTGATTGGTTTTCGTGCAGGTTATTATCCATTTACAATGTTCTACCTTATCACGTATTTCCCATTCCGGTGTAGTCCATACATCTATAGCATGCGCAGAACAACTCCAAGGAATATCAAGCAACATCGAGGTGTAGCGAGCTACAGATGCCGGGGTATGCAAAAAATGGGCATATAATAGATCAACATTCGATGATATTTCTGCTGATAAAACTATGGCTTGGCCAATTCTTCTAACTCTATTAAAAGAAAAATCTCTAGCCAGATCCTTAATCCAAAAAGACATGGCCTCTTTATAGGTATTTAACTTTCTTACTTTCCACCAACCTTTAATTAGCCTTGTAAGATCTTTATACAAATACTCTGGCAAGTATTCTATATCTGCGGTTATTTCCCTATGAATAGGGTGTATTTCCTGACTCGTGGGTTGTCTAAGGGAGTAAATAGTGAATTCCAGACCATGCCTTTGAAGTTCCAACAACTCTTGAGCTACAAAAGTCTCTGATAACCTAGGATATCCTTTAACTATAATTGCCGCTCGCATATGTATAGCGTAATAGCTTATTAGTTTAGATTCACGAAGTAATTTTGCTTACTAGCTCCAAAGGAGCTGTTCGCTGTTTAGCTAAACGATTTGCAACTAATTTATTAATATTTTCCAGACCATCCAATAAACCTGGCAACACAACTTCGGATGGCTTTGGTTGCTGGGTAAGCTGTCGAAGCGCGGTAGCCATAGCGCGCGGCTCCCTAATTGAGTCCCCCTGAAGACAACTTAGCAGTCCTAATTCCTGTGCTCTGCATGCACGAATAAACTGTTCCAACCTAGGTTTGGTTCTAGGAACTACTAACCCCGGCTTATCAAAAGATAAAATTTCACAAAATGTATTATATCCTCCCATGGCCACAACGCCAGAGGCGTGTTGAATCAAATGTTCTATATGTGAATCAAAGGTTATAGCTTCTACATTCTTAAGGTTATCTATTCGACGTAAAAAACTCTCTTGTAGATCATTTTGCATAAATGGACCCAGCACAATCAGAGCATCTTGGGAAATACCTGTATCTAACTCATAGGCACTAAGAACCCAGTCTACGAGATTTTCACCATCTCCGCCGCCGCCCGCGGTAACCAATATATAAGGGTTTTCCGGCAAAGTTGTCGAAGAAACAGCTGGAAAAGAGGGCGCAGTATGCCTGAGATAGCCAGTGTAAATCATTTTCCTTCTAATCAAATCAGAAATATCTAAACCGCTAAGGGGATCATAAAATTGCGGCAGTCCATAAACCCATATTTGATCATAAAGATCTTCTAAAGCTGGCAACACATTTTTTCTTTTCCACTCTGGGATCAATAGTTCTGGCTCATCCATTATATCTCTCAAACCCAATACGAGGAGAGCCCCAGACTGTTTAAGTATAGAAAGTGTATCCTTAACCTCACCTCTTAAACCTAATGGTTCCTTGTCGACAATAAAAATATCTGGATTAAATGCTTCCGCCGTATGTTGAATAATTGACCCTCGCAACTCCATGGTTTGATCAATATCCAAATGCAGGCTAAGCGATGTATAGTCACCATTCCTTAGCTTTATTACACCAGGAACTCGGACAAAATCTACCCTAGTTCGAAAATCAAAACTTCCAATAATTGGAGACCCAGAAAGAATCAACACTGACAAACTATTAAATTTTCCAACAAGAGCATGTGCTATGGCTCTACACCGGCGCAAATGACCAAGGCCAAAGCTATCGTGGCTATATATTAGTATCCTTACGTCATCTTTAATTAAGTCTATGCCTGCGACCATATCAAAAACCTACTCAAAAGAACTCCAAGTTGGTATATCATGCAACTAATAATGATACGCATATTATAAATTGAGAGTTATACAAGGATATATCAGCAAAATCTAACTATTTTCTACCCGAGGAATTCATCAATATTACGGGCCCTAATCCGACTATAATTATTGCTAAAGCTGCTAATGCTGACTCTTCTAAGAGCTCATCCTTTGCAAATTGGTAAACGTAAGTCGACAAAGTTTCAAAATTAAAGGGCCTCAACAAAAGTGTCATCGGCAACTCTTTCATTACATCGACAAAAACCAGCAAACCAGCGGCAAATAAAGATTTTCTCAGCAGAGGAGGGCCCAAGAGCAATATACTCTGGGTATAACCTCTCCCTAGAACAAAACTAGCGTTCATAATATTTGGAGACAAACGGGTGATTCCTGAATTTATGGCACCATGTCCAATTGCTTGAAACCTTAAGACATAAGCAAAAATCAGCAAACCTATACCCCCTATAAGAAAACCATCAAATGATCCATAAAAAAGGTTTTGATCTACGTATTCTAGTGCACCGTCGATCCATCCTCCGAAAGAAACCACGCCTATAGCCAATATCGCGCCGGGAAAGGCATAACCCATGGCAGAAATATTTGAGAATGTATTGAGATAATGTCTTTTCTTATAAACAGTAGTTGAAACCATAACGAAAGCTAACAAAACAACCACTAGCGCCGATATCACAGCAATCACTATAGAATTAAGTGAGGCCGATACCAGTAGGTCAAAATTTGTTATTGCCAACCCTCTAAAAACAAAAATAGCTAGTACGGTCACGGGAATTGCAAAGCCCACAACAATAGGAAATAGACAAAATATCGTGCATAGCAATCCCAAAAATATCGTCAATTTCCTTGGATTTAGGGATTTATAAGATTTAGTCGCATCAAAAAATTTCTGTCTAGATCTCGCTCGTTGTTCTAAAGCAAGGAGAAATATTATAAATATGAAGGCGAGACCAGCTATTTGCGCAGCGGCTGTCAAATTATTCATTCCTAGCCAAATATTAAATATACCTAAAGTGATCGTTTCGACCGTAAAATATTCTACTGTTCCAAAATCTGATAACACTTCCATGAAAATTAATGCTAATCCTGCTATGATAGCTGGCCTAGCAAGATATAAATCAATCCAAACAGCGGATAAAGGTCTACTAAGTCTTGCCAATTCAATATAGGATGGCGATGTCAAACGCAAAGCAGTCTTTGTCATTAAGTAAATATAAGGGTATAAAACAAATGACATTACAAATATTGCCCCCCCCAAAGACCTAATTTCTGGAAACCAATACTCACTCGCTTGGGTCCATCCAAAATAGTCTCTAAGGAGGCCCTGCACTGGACCTGCAAATTCTAATAGATCTGTATATGTGTATGCAATAATGTATGATGGTATTGTGGCGGGAAGTAACAGACACCACTCGATTATGTTTACACCAGGAAATCGAAATCTGGCCACCATCCAAGCCGAAACAATACCTAATAACGAGCTAAGGATTCCAACACCCACCATTAATAAAAACGTATTTTTTAAATATCTAGGAAAAACGGTTTGAATTAGATGTCCCCACAGGCCACCACTATCTCCCGTTGCCACAATTAACAGGGCAACAAAAGGTCCCAAAAGAAGAAGAACAAAAAATAATGTAATTAGAGACCAAGTATCGGGTATAAATAATTTTGGGAAAGCTCCAATTATAGATGCGTTTGTCACCAACCAACTTGGTCTATGATTATTTGTGCTCGGGGTGCTAATTTCGCTATCACTCCTATTGGCAGCT
>PTLG01000077.1 GCA_002937995.1 Alphaproteobacteria bacterium MarineAlpha3_Bin7
TGTCTGTTGCCCTTGAGGATGGTTCATGGGATCATATAGAGTCTTATAGCCCTGATCGCGCAAAGAGAGATAGCACCGTGAATTTATGGCAAAAAATCTCAACTCGAGAGGACCCTGAGTGGACAAAAAGGTATCATGATCCTGATCCTAGCAAACGCGCTTTTGGAGGACGCGTTGAAGTCAAACTAAAAACAGGGGCAACCATTATCGATGAACTCGCAGTAGCTAATGCCCACCCATCAGGGGCAAAGCCTTTCAAACGAGAGGATTACATTCGAAAATTCAAAAGTTTAACAGAGCAACTACTCGACCATAATGAGAGTGATCGTTTTTTAGATATTGTACAAGAATTGCCTGCACTAGATAATTCGGGTTTGAGAAAAATAAATATTGAGGTTAAATCTGATTTAATTGAAAAGGGTAAATTGGATCCTGGGGGTATTTTCTAATGCTATTTTCACAGAATTCTGCCACTGAAAAGAGGGCAAATCTGAGAAAAATACTCAACTCCGGAAAATTAATGTTAATGCCAGGGGCTCACTCACCTATTGCCGCAAGGATTGTAGAAGAACTTGGTTTCGACGGAGTTTATATATCTGGAGCCGCTCTATCCGCTGAACTTGCGCTGCCAGATATTGGATTAACAACGTTGTCAGAAGTGGCACAGAGAGGCCGACAAATTGCCCGAGTAACGGACTTACCGGCAATAATCGATGTAGATACCGGTTTTGGTGAAGCCATTAATACTGCCCGAACAATTCAAGAAATTGAAGAGATGGGGCTATCCGGATGTCATTTGGAAGACCAGATAACAAACAAAAGATGTGGACACTTAGATAATAAAGTACTTGTGGAATCCGATACTATGGTCCAAAAAATTAAGGCTGCAGTTGATTCAAAAAAAGACTCTAACTTTCTTATCATGGCTCGAACGGATGCAAAAGATATCGAAGGACTCGATTCAGCTATTTCAAGAGCTAAGTCTTACGTGGACGCAGGTGCAGATGCTATTTTTCCCGAGGCCCTATCCAGCCCAACAGAATATGAGAGATTCAGAAAAGCTATTAAAGTGCCACTATTAGCAAATATGACAGAATTTGGTAAAACGCCCCTTTACAATGAGAAACAACTTCAAGAATTTGGCTACAATATTGCTATCTATCCGGTAACATCACTTCGTCTTTCTAACAAAGCCATAGAAAAAGGTTATGCCAAATTAAAGAAAGAGGGTGGCAATGCCTCCCTCTTGGATGATATGCAAACGCGGAAAGAGTTATACAAACTTTTGCGATACGCAAATTACGAGCACTTTGACAAAAATATCTATAATTTCAAAGTATAGGCGACAAGGGAGTCAAAAATGGCCAAAAACGCTAAGAAAAAGAAGAATTTGAAAGCTGAACCAAAAATTTATAAGGGGCTGGCAGGGGTAATTACTGATACCACATCAGTATCTAAAGTAATGCCGGAGACTAATTCCCTTACCTATCGTGGTTATGCTGTTCAAGACCTTGCGGCAAATTGTATATTTGAGGAAGTTGCTTATTTAATACTCAATGGTGAACTCCCAAATCGGTCTCAATTCAATAAGTTCAAGAAACTAGAGCGTTCTCTCCGAAAGCTTACTAGGGGACACTTAGATATAATATCTATGTTTCCCAAGAAAGCCCACCCCATGGATACTATTAGGACAGCTGTAAGTTATTTGGGTACTACAGAAATAGCTTGGGGTGGAGAACCGTTGGAAAAAGATCTAGAGCGGGCAATTGCCTTACTAGCAAAAATCCCCACAATGATTGCTACTGACTTTCGACTTAGGCAAGGAAAACAAAGAATTTCCCCCCGCACTGACCTGACGATGTCTGAAAATTTCTTTTATATGTGTTTTGGAAAGATACCCCCAAGAAAGGTCGTAAAAGCATTTGACATCTCTCTAATTCTCTATGCGGAACACAGCTTTAATGCCTCTACTTTTGCCGGACGAGTTATAGCATCTACTAGATCAGATCTTTATAGCGCGGCATGCGGTGCCATCGGTGCTTTAAAGGGACCCTTACATGGCGGGGCAAACGAAGCGGTAATGGAAATGATGAAGAAAGTGGGTAATCCAAGAAGGGCAGAAAACTGGCTTCGTAATGCTTTCAAAAACAAATCCTTGGTAATGGGTTTTGGGCACAGGGTCTATAAACAGGGAGACTCGAGGGTACCTACAATGAAAAACTGTCTTCGGGACCTCACTGAATGGGCCGGAGATACAAAATGGTTAGAAATCTATGAAATCATGGAAAATATTATGGTAAATGAAAAAAACATCTATCCCAACCTAGATTTCCCATCTGGCCCAGCTTATTACCTAATGGGTTTTCCCATTAACTTATACACGCCCATATTCGTAATGGCCCGAATCACTGGATGGTCTGCTCACTACTTTGAACAAAACACAGACAATAGTTTAATCAGACCCTTGAGCCAATATACGGGTAAGCAGCAACGAAAAGTAAAACCACTATCTAAAAGAAAATAAAACAAATCATTTACGTATGCAGTTTTGAATTTTACGTTTTAAAGTTCTCCAGTCTTTTGGCAAATTATCCAATGAAACCACCTCCAGCAACGAATATTTTTGCGGGCTAATTTTTGAGATAATTATTTCCTTAATTGTTCCATTAATTAACAACCAGCCATTGTTTGTTTGAAAGATGCCCTTTATTCTATCTACCCTAGCCTCACCTAGAATCATAGGGGGCTTAATTAAACTAAAAAGATTATTCAAATGGTTTTTATCAAATAGTGTATTTAAGGGATACCTTACACTAAAATAATGACTTTGATTTTTCTGGTTATCCTTCACAGCTGCGCTAACAATGTGGGAAGGTGTAAGATTACTTAAATGCATTCTACTCTGACTGTACTTGTCAAAAATATTTTTTACGTTTGATAGAGTGTTCTTAGTATTTGTTTCCAATAAATTTAAATCAATGATTTCTAACGCCGTTTTTAGTACATTTGGTTTTCTTGGCAATCCTCTAGCCCATTTATTAAATGCATTTAATTGCTGAACCGAAGCGACATCGGCCCTACTTCCTACTATAACGTCTGCTACTTCAATTTGTTCAAAAAATACCTGAGAAGACTGTATCTTTGCTTCTAAGACATACCTTAGATCAACAAGACAAAATACCGAATTCAAATGAAGCATTGCACTTAGCTTTTGCGAAAATAAGTCTACCAAAACAGAGCTTGGGTGCCCTAGTCCCGAGAGTTCAATAAATAATCTCTTAGGTTTGGCTTTTGCTATCAATTTTTCAACAGCTACAGATATAGAAATACCAGCAGAACAACAAATACAGCCGCCGGGAACCTCTTCAATTATTAGACTATCTGCTTTTGGCCGCAATATACCAGAATCAATTACCAAATCACCTTCATCATTCAACAAAACCGCCCAAGGTTCTTGCGGATCTTGTTTCTCTAACAGCGATTGAAGAAAGGTTGTTTTTCCCGCTCCAAAAAAACCAGTTATTAAATTTGTTAAAACTTTATGTTGGGTCATTTGTTTACTTGTGTAATTTTAGATAACAATATCTAAATTAGCATATTTTCCAAATAAAACTTATTGAGAGGAATAAACATGGCAAGGCTGAAAGATAAGGTAGCTATTATAACTGGAGCAGCCCAAGGTATTGGTGCTGAATACGCTCGGGAAATGGCTAAAGAGGGAGCAAAAATAGTCATCGCTGATATTGATAACGGTGAAAAATTAGAAAATGAAATAATTAAAAATGGCGGAAATGCGATAAACATAGCAACAGATGTATCTAGAGAAGACTCTGTTGAAAACACTGTTCGACTAACTGTCAAGGAATACGGCCGCTTGGATATTTTGGTAAACAATGCTGCTATTTTTGGAACTTTAAAGCCTAAACCTTTCCTTGATATTACAGTTGAGGAATGGGACCAACTAATGGCTGTGAATGTACGTGGTGCGTTTATATGCATAAAATCTGTTATCCCGTTCATGCAGAAACAAAAATATGGTAAAATCATTAATATTGCCTCTGGCACCCTGTTTAAGGGGAGTCCGATGTTACTACATTATGTAACTTCAAAGGGAGCTGTAATGACAATGACAAGATGTGTTTCCCGAGAAGTAGGTGATGACAACATTTGCATAAATACACTAGCTCCGGGCTACGTCATGAGTGAAAATGTAATTGGAAGTGAGAGTTTCGATGAGAGTTTTGCTGACTTTATAACCCAGACCCGCGCTTTAAAAAGGCGTCAATTACCAAATGACCTAGTAGGGGCTATGATATTTCTTGCTTCCTCAGATAGTGATTTTATGACCGGCCAATGCGTTGTAGTCGACGGTGGCTCTGTAAATCATTAAATTTTTCAACAGCTATATAATCCCCTGTTTGCGAAATTTATCTATCTCCTTTACAGAATATCCAAGTCTCTCAAGAATTGATTCTGTATGTTCACCTAATTCAGGACTGGCTGTCATAGGTTTACTGCCTGTTCTATCCATGTTTATAGGTTGCCTGACTATAGAAGTGGTTCCAATAGCATTTGACTCCACTTTGCCGGCTATACCCAGGTGCTGAACCTGTTCATCTTCAAAAACTTCATCCATTTTATAAATTGGCCCACAGGGGATCCCTGCCTCATTTAAATTATCAATCCAGTATGAAGAATTCTCAAGAATTGTTTTAGACTCTATTATGTCATCCACTTCCTTACGGTTTATTTTTCTAGATTCCGCCGTGGCAAAGCGATCATCATCGCACAATTCTTCCATATCCATGGCTCGACAAAAACGGGGCCACATGGCAGACATTGGGGCTATATTAACAAAACCATCTTTAGTCTTGAAGGTTCCCATTGGTACAAATGTAGGATGATTATTTCCTTCCTGAGGAGGGACTTCTCCCGCGACCAGCCAGCGAGCAGCCTGAAAGTCCATCAAAAAGACTTGGGCTTCAAGCAAAGAGGTGTGAAGCCACTGGCCCTTTCCAGATTTGGCTCTTTCAAGAAGACCTATCAGTATTCCATTCGCAGTTAAAATACCAGCCGTCAAATCAGAGATAGCCGTCCCAGATCTCCAAGGTCCTGACCCACCCGGTCCAGTAACAGACATGTGCCCGCCCATCCCTTGCGCGATCTGGTCAAGTCCTGGCCTATTAGAGTAAGGGCCTGTTTGCCCAAACCCCGAAATACTGGCATATATTATTTTAGGGTTTATTTTATAGATTTCATCGTAATCTATTCCAAGTTTATACTTAACTTGAGGCCTGTAGTTTTCAATCACCACATCCGCCGATTCGGCTAACTTAAAAAATATTTTAAGCCCGTCTGGTTCTTTAAGGTTAATTGCGATACTCCTTTTATTTCGGTGAAGGTTTTGAAAATCCGGTCCATGCCGGGTACCCATATCCGCATACTGCGGGTCTCCTGGCATCTCTATTTTTATGACGTCAGCACCAAAATCTGCAAGCTGCCGGGCGGCAGTAGGGCCTGCTCTAGCCCGTGTTAAATCTAAAACGGTATATCCTTCAAGTGGTAACCCCTGAATCTTATGATCCAATTATCTCTCCATACTCACTTTAACTTTTATGCATTATACCTTAATCTATATCTACAAACATGACAGAAATATAAAAAGGTGTAGCATTGGAAATACCATAACAATTGAATTGAGTACACCACTTGGCAGTAAACTAGAAAAGTTTGCTGTATTTTGCTCTACTATCTAAGCATTTAAATTACACACTATTAGTTTTTTCCGTTTGGTAAGTTGGGCTTTGAGGAGAAACAAATATGAATATAGAAAAGAAAAACATCGAAATATGCGATGTTGCTCCGCGCGATGGGTTGCAGAGTCAGTCTCGCATGTGGAGCCCAGATGAGAGAATCAAACTTATAAATAAATTATCTGAATCTGGGGTTTCTCGAATAGAAGCTGTAAGTTTCGTAAATCCAAAAATTGTTCCCCAAATGGCTGATGCAGAACTTATAATGCAGGAAATCGATAGAAATAAAAACGTAGATTACGTTGGCCTTGCTCTTAACTTAAGGGGTGTAACAAGGGCCCTCGAAGCTGGCGTTGATGAAGTAAGATTTGTTGTAGTAGCAACTGAGACCTTTAACCAAAAAAACCAGGGGGTGTCGATTGAAACCACAATGGCTGGTTATAGAGAAATTGCAGGAGAGGTTATCCAGTCTAAGAAAAAACTGTCGGGAGTTATTGGAGCCGCATTTGGATGTCCTTTTGAAGGTAATGTTATACCGGAAAAGATAGTAGAATTATCAAAACAATTTTCCGATATGGGAGCTAAAGAAATTAGTTTGGCCGATACTATAGGAGCAGCCGTCCCGACACAGGTTTCCGAGCTCATTAAAATTGTTGGAAGTAAGATATCTGGAGAGATCTGCTTAGGTGTACACTTGCATAACACTCGTAATACTGGTTTTGCCAATGCAGCAGCAGCAGCTCTATCGGGTGTAACCTATATGGACGCCTCTGTAGGAGGAATAGGCGGCTGTCCTTTTGCTCCCAGAGCAACAGGCAATATCGCAACGGAAGACTTATGCTTCATGCTTCGAAATATGGGTTTTGAGACGGGTGTCAAACTAGAGGAATTATTAAGCGTCGCTGAATGGACTCAAGACTTCTTTGAAATCCCCTTACCTGGCCAGGTTATGAAGGCAGGATTGTTTCCTGAAGTTGCAAACCAGAAAGCGTAAGAAGCGGTATGTCTCGATCGCTAAGTCCTGACTTTGAACGCAGACCTTCTTTAAATGATATAGTAGAAAAATATGGCTCTGCTAAAGAAGCCTTTGAGAGGGGAAGTTACTATGTTTCGCTTATAAAGGCTCAGACGGAAGATAATAGTCATATCGAAGCTGCCTCGGCGAAAATGTGTGGCTCTAGGGTAACGAGTCTCGGAATCACGATAGAAAAAGAGAGTATTGAAGACTTTTTCAGCAAATGGTGCTCTGAAAATACCGAAATAAAAACCCACCAAATTTCAAAAGACCCTCGATTTGCTGAGCTGACTAACATACTAAGTAAAAGGAAAATCAATGTCTTTTACTTTGCGGGGCCTCATACGGAGGGAGCTATACCACAAACTGATTTACCTGACATCTCGATTGCCTCAAAAATTGTGGACAGAGATGAAATAATAAACTCACTAGAAGATACTTTGCCAAAGAACTGGGTACCGGATGTAATCATTATTTTGGACATATACGGTCATCGACTACCTAACGACCTGTATACCCTCAAAATACCCTTGATTTTTGTACCCTACGACTTTGATTTCCAATTACAAAAGCAGTTTGAAGATTTACAGAGAGCATCTTTAATTGTCTCTAACTCAGCCTACGAACATTTACTACTGGAGGGTATTTATGGCCGACCAATTTCTGCATGCCCTACTTTTGTCGCATTCACTCAGCAATTTAGAGCAAATGAAGACATTCCAACGAAAGATATTGATTTTTTTCACTCTGGTGTCTCCTTCAATCCGCTAATGAGGGAAAAAGCACAATTTCTCTTTAGAATAGCTACTATAGATAACCCCAAACTAAAAATTGTTATTAATGAGGAATTCCTTCCAAAATCTGAATACCAGTTATATATGCAAAGGGCCAAGTTTATACCGATAATGAGCTCCCGAAATCATGGCGGGATGCTATCTAGGAGTATGGACAGCCTCTCCTTGTGCTCTTTTCCACTTCATGGGGTTTCAGACGCTCCTATTCAATTATTTAATGTCCTAAAAAGTTTTATCACTATGTCATCACATTCTAGTTTAGAGAAAGATGTTTTTCGGTCGATTTTGGATTTTGAAGAGAAATGGGAAAGTTACAAAAATTCTCTACAAGATATTCGCTCTGAATTGTCCTCCATATTGCTAAACTCAGAAGATGGAAAAATAAAATTTTTAAAGTTTTGCGTATTCGAGATATTCCATAGATCAGCTTTTAAAAGCCAGCGAAACTTAAAAAGTGAACATTTACGAAGCAGCTCGATTGTAGGCCTCAGCCAATCGTTACAGCATGCTAGAATAAATAAAAACATGAGCCATAGGCTCTATTCAATGAGTATATATAATGCAATTGAACAAGCTCTGAGAAACTCCCAACCCGCCGCTACAAAAGATTCTATTAGGTCTTACTATAAAGAGGCAAAACAAAAATTTCCAAACTCACTAGCTATTAATTTTAACTTTGCTAGATATGCTTGGTTGATAAACAATACAGATGAGGCAGTTGATATTTTTACCGCTATTTATAGAGAAAAGCAAAGTCTGATATTTGAACCTGAAACGGACCTAGTTTGGCTTCGCCTTTTCTCGGCGTTATCTGAGCTTATGCCAATTCAGGACTATAGTATTGCTGTGTCCAAGGAGTTAGCTGACGGAAGAAGCGAATGCGCTGCAGGCAAGAATATTATTATATCAACATGTCTAGTTTACCTTGCCCTTAATAAGCTAAGACAAAAAGAATATAAGGAGGGCTTAAAATTACTGGACAAAGCATTGCATTTACATAGTGAACACTTTCCAGCCGCACGTTTAAGAATAAAGACTTTGTATGCGATTGGGACGGATTGGAAAAAATCAGCCAAGGCCTTTAAAAGGGCTATCGAATTATATCCCCCATACCTCACTGAACTTCTTCCTCTTGGTATTTCCATTAAAGAAAGATTGGGACAAAAGGAAGAGGCTGTCGATTTAGTAAAAACTTGGGTTTATTTTATAACTCGTTACAACTCTCGGAAAGGTAACGACCATGCTATACTTCCGGACACTTGGAAAGCCGTAAAAGGCTATCACAAACTCTTACCTGAAGACCTATTAAATGCTCTAAAAGATAAATTTCCCAAAGAAACGCAATCATTTAGCAACTAAAACTGTTATAATATTTTAAAGATTCAACTATAGGAAAACCAGCAAACTTGACGCTTTTAATTACATCAGCGGCCTATAGCCAACCAGACTTTATATCTATTTTTGGCTTACTACCCCCCGCTTTTTTGCCGGTTGCAAACAAAAGGTTATATGAACAGCAGTTAGAGACTTTAACCACACTAGATTGCCCTAAATTACTGTCTATCCCAGAGAATTTTGAAGTCGGCCTACTAGATTTACAAAAACTGGAAAGGTTAGGTCTTGAGTTGGTTAAAATACCAGTAGGATTGCCCCTAGGCCAATCTATAGCAGTCGCGATCAAAAAATTTATTGATCTAGACGGAGATCTTCGCATTCTTCATGGAGATACTCTTCTTCTAAAGTTTCCGATGGATATGCTTGATATTGTATCTATCGGGGAGACAAATGAATATTATTCTTGGGCTAAATACGATTTAACTGAGAATAAAACCCCAATTTTCACCGACGGATTGCTATCAGGGAGTGCCGAAAACTCACCTTTCGGCAAAAGACTTGTCCTTTCCGGATATTTTAGTTTTTCACAAACACAAGAATTTTTGGATAGTTTGGAGAAATCCAACTACAATTTTATAGAATCACTGAATATTTATTCTAGAACTATTGCTCTTGAACCTATCCAAGAAGGTGAATGGCTGGACTTCGGGCATCTTGACCAATATTACCGCTCAAGGTCACAACTAACAACGGAGCGGAAATTCAACAAACTAAGCATATCTAGAAGAACGGTAAAGAAATCAAGCTCAATAAAGTATAAAATAATAGCTGAAGCTGAATGGTATGAAAATTTACCCATAGAATTACAAATTTACACCCCCAAATTGCTGGGCAGATTTTCAAATTCTGGCATTAGCGGATATGAAACGGAATACCTTTATCTTACCCCCCTCAGCGACCTTGCAACATTCGGAAAATTACCAAACTTTGTTTGGCAGAGAATTTTTCAATGCTGCGACGATTTTTTATTAACAGCAAAAAAATTTAAGCCAGAAGAGGAACTTAAAAACCTTGATCAATTGTTTTTGAGCAAGACACAAGAACGTTTGTTAGTTTTTGGAAAAGAGAGTGGAATTGATTTATCAAAAAGTTGGCGATTGGGAGATAACCAAATACCTTCTATTTCAAAAATTGCTGAAGATGCCGCTAGCTGCATTCCTGGGTCTTCACAGAATTTTATACAAGTGATCCATGGTGATTTTTGTTTCAGTAATATTCTCTATGATTTTAGGGCTAATATTATAAAACTTATAGATCCCCGCGGTATTATGTCCGAGAAAACTCCAAGCATTTTTGGTGATGTGAGGTATGATATAGCCAAACTTTATCACTCAGTTATTGGTTGTTATGACCTAATAGTTTCTGGCTACTATGAAATAAACCGCTTCACAGACTATTCTGTAGATTTAACCTTGCCTACAGACCTGCAATTGCAGCAACGTCAGGAAATTTTCAAGGAACGGACATTCGCTGATCTCTCGATAACAGAGGCATGCGCACATCCAATCGCGATTCTCTTATTCTTGTCTATGTTGCCATTGCATGCAGATAACGAGCATCGCCAAATAGCTCTTTTGGCAAATGCTTTCCGCCTATATCTGGAACTTGATAAGTAGATATTATGTTTATTATTTTTCCAATGGCTGGTAAAAGCGAACGTTTTAAACAAAAGGGATACTCGACAGATAAATACCGATTGCCGCTAGGCGGATTGACCGTTTTTGAGCACGCGGTGATAAGTTTCAAGGCTTATTTTGAGGAATATATATTCTTATTTATCCATTCGGATAAAAATAATACAAAAAATTTTATTCAAGAAAAATGCCAGTCAATGGGCGTAAAAAAAATAAGAGTGATTTCATTGAACGAAAATACTCGTGGGCAGGCTGA